>DATEMI010000322.1:0-26689 GCA_035275665.1 Terriglobales bacterium
TGGAGGCGCCGCCGCGATCGAGAATGTTTCGAGCCGAGTTGAAAGCGGAACCGTTACCTTCGGAGTCGGACCTGGCTTTCCTATCGAGATCTATTCCAAATCACCATACCGACAGGCCGTCATTGTGCACTTGCCCGCAGGAGATACCTTCACCGTACTTGATACTCAGAAAGGATGGCTTAAATCCGCGGCAGGTCCGGCTAGCGATATGTCCGAGGGGGAGATCGAAGGCGCAAGGCTCGACGCAGACTTACAATTTCCGATTAATCTGAAGAACAATTTCCAGGACTTGAGAGTCATAAGACAAGAAAAACTCAACGACCGCGAGACGATCCTGTTGTTCGCCGCGAATTTGTCTGGCCGGCCGCTTGAGCTGTGCTTCGATCGGCAGACCGGGCTGTTGCTTCGGGAGTTGCGTTTTGGCGCATCACCACTCGGGCTTAATCCCACCCAGATCGACTACGGTGATTACAAGAGCTTTGATGGCGTACAAGTTCCTCGGCACTTGACGGTTATCCGGCCCGGTCGAACGCTCGATATCCATTTGCTCCAGGTTTCACAGAATATTCCGATAGATGAAGCAAAGTTTGCGCGTCCGCAGGCGGCGGAGCCGGCGACGGAGCCGAAGACGGCGCCAGTACTCAAGAATCAGAATGCCAATCCTGTGCGCGAAGACACTACAGGTCAAGGAATTGTGCCCAGAAGATTTTGACCCGGTGCTTGAGCTTGGTGGCCACCACGGACTTAAGTCATCGATGATTTGGAATCCGAAAGGCGCCACGTGAATCGAATGCAGCGTAGGAGGAATGCATTCCATGTCCGTTGTAGTGACCGCCGGTTTAGCGTCCCTGATAGGCATTGCCTTTTTCTCTCGCACGAAGGATCGGAATCGGCAGATAGAAGAAACGCGGATCTCAGTGGAGGAACTGAACCAGAGAATAGCCCGGCATGAATCTTTGATCATCCTGGATCTTCGTCATCCATTGGATGTGCTCGCCGCGCCCCAATTGATTTCAGGCGCAATTCCTGTCAAACCGGATGAGATTGATGCACACGTTGCAACTATCCCTCGCGATGCTGAGGTCGTTTTGTATTGCACATGTCCAAACGAAGAAACGAGTTTGAGCGTACGTGGCCAATTAATCAAGCGCGGCTTCCAGCATGTCAAAGTCCTAAGCGGCGGATTGCCGGCGTGGAAACGAGAACAATTGCCGCTTGAGCCGCTGTATCCAGAGTTAGAAAAACAGCTTCGCCAAAAGACCGCCGCGCAGTGACGAGATATTAGGATCGAGTACATCTTCACGGTTCCCGCTGGGCAGGCAAACAATCGGCACAAACGTTTCAATAGCTATATGGGACCAAGTTTGATTGAGAGAATTTCGGAACATTTAGTCCAAAGCCGAGTCCGAGCATGACCAAGCCAATTTTGTTGAGCGTGGATGACGATTCTGATGTTTTAAGAGCGATCGAACGCGATCTACGTTCGCAGTATGGCGGCCAATATCGTGTGATCGGAAGCGATTCTCCTACCGACGCACTCGACCTTCTCAAAGAGTTGAAGGTCCGTAACGACAGTGTGGCCTTGCTCCTTGCCGATCAACGTATGCCCCGAATGGATGGGGTGGAATTTCTGCGCGAGGCCATGGAGATCTTCCCCGAAGCGAAGCGCGCATTACTCACGGCGTATGCAGACACAAACGCCGCAATCAGCGCCATCAATCAGGCCAGTATCAACTACTTCTTCTTGAAGCCTTGGGATCCGCCGACGGAACATCTCTACCCGCAGTTAGATGATTTGCTTGACGATTGGCAAGCTTCGTTTCGTCCAACATTTCAAGGAATTCGCGTATTGGGGACACGCTGGTCTCCTCGCTCGTACGAGTTGCGAGACTTCCTCGCGCGAAATCACGTTCCCTATCAGTGGATCGACGTGGAACTTTCCGCCAACGATCCCGAGACGAAGCGCCTGCTGGAGGCTCTTGGCTCAGAGGCGAGCAACCTTCCCGTTGTCCTGTTCCCTGACGGGACCAAGCTCCTGGAGAGTGCTCCGGCAGAAGTAGCGCAAAAAGTTGGACTACGCACGCGCGCGCAAACCGACTTTTATGATTTGGCAATCGTGGGAGGAGGGCCGGCGGGCCTGGCTGCCGCTGTGTACGGCGCCTCTGAGGGTCTGCATACAGTGATCGTTGAGCGCGAGGCGCCCGGCGGGCAGGCTGGCATGAGTTCCCGAATCGAGAATTATCTAGGATTCCCTATCGGCCTCAGCGGCGGCGATCTCGCCCGGCGGGCCGTCGTGCAGGCCCAGCGTTTCGGAGTGGAGATTTTAGCTCCGCAGGAAGCTCTCGGCATCCGAACAGAAGGTTCTTACCGAATCATCAAGCTTGCCGATGCAAGCGAAATCTCGTGTCACGCATTGATGATCGCAACGGGAGTACAGTGGCGGCGATTGGAGGCTCCAGGAATCGATAGACTTCAGGGCGCCGGAGTCTACTATGGCGGTGGCGCGACTGAGGCGTTGTCCTGCAAAGATGAGATTGTTTATGTAGTTGGGGGAGCCAATTCGGCCGGTCAGGCGGCCATGAATTTCGCCAAGTTCGCCGAGCGCGTCATTATTCTTGTGCGCGGAGACTCACTTTCCAGCACCATGTCGCAGTACCTGATCGATCAGGTTAAAGAAACGCCCAAGATTCAGTTGTGGACGCATGCGAGTGTCGCTGAGGTGCATGGCGAAACGCATTTGGAAGAAATCTCGGTCTTGTGTTCCGATACGGGAAAGATTGAACGCGTGCCCGCGAGTGCGATGTTCATCTTTATCGGTGCATTGCCTCGGACGGACTGGCTTGCGAGTTCCGTTGAACGGGATGAGCGTGGTTTCCTGCTAACCGGTCCAGATCTCCTGCGCGATGGTCAGCGTCCAAGGGGCTGGCAACTCGATCGCGATCCATTTTTGCTTGAGACGAACGTTCCCGGCATTTTCGCTGTCGGCGACGTGCGCCACGGATCGATTAAGCGAGTCGCCTCTGGAGTTGGTGAAGGATCGGTGGCAGTGCAGTTCATCCATCAGTATTTGAGCAAGGTGTAAATGGTCGAGAAATCCGAATTACGCGGAGTTCCAGCTTTCGCCGATCTTCCTGACGATCAGCTCGACTGGTTCCTCAGCTACGCAGAGGAAATGCATGTAGCGGCTGGGGATATTTACGTCCATGCCGGTGATCCGGCTGACTCGATGTTCGTAATCCTCGGAGGACAGATGCAATTCCGCGGCGAATTCGGCGGCGAAACCGTGATGATTACCGTTAAGCCGGGCGAAGTTACCGGCATGTTGCCCTTCTCGCGCATGAAGCAGTTTGGCGTTAACGGCAGGGCTCTGACAGACGGCCGAATGCTGAAATTCGCCTCCTCCCTATTTCCTCAACTGGTACAAAAGATGCCGGAGCTGACCACGAGGCTGGTCGCTCTGATGTCCGATCGAATACGCGAGATCACCCGCATCGAGCAGCAACGGGATCGCCTCGTGTCGTTGGGTAAGCTCTCGGCTGGGCTGGCGCATGAACTCAACAATCCCGCCTCTGCCGCGACGCGCGCAACCAGTCAGCTGCGCAGCATTCTTAAGAAGATCAGGGATGCGAGTCTCGAATTGGGAAAGCGCGATCTCACTCCCGTTCAGAAAGCCGAGATCGAGAAGCTTGAGGCGTTATTCACCCAGTCCGACGTAGTTCCACCCAACACTCTGGCAATGAGCGACCTCGAAGAGCAACTCGATTCTTCATTGCGCAGCCATGGCCAGAACGATCTGTGGCAACTGTCGGCCAGTCTCGCACGAAGAAACATCAAGCCGGCCGCGCTCGAATCTCTGTTTGCAAACCTCGATGCGGATACCGCGCGAGCTGCTCTCGTGAGAATCTCGGCGTCAGTGGAAATCGCAAATCTGCTGCACGAAATCGAAAGCAGCACTGCGCGCATTTCCGATCTGGTCCGCGCGATCAAGGAATACACCTACATGGACCAGTCCCCGGTACAGAACGTTGATATCGTCAAGAGCCTGGAAACAACCCTCACCATCCTTCATCACAAGCTGAAACACGGAGTTGATGTGAAGCGCGACTATCAACCGGTTCTTCTCGTGAATTCCTTCGGAAGCGAGCTGAACCAGGTTTGGACCAACATCATCGACAACGCCATCGACGCAATGCACGGAAAGGGCGAGCTACGAGTTCACACTTATAGAGAAGACGGCAGTGCCGTCATCGAGATCGGAGACAATGGTCCCGGGATTCCAGCCGACGTACAACCGCACATCTTTGAACCATTTTTCACTACCAAAGGAGTTGGACAAGGTACAGGTCTCGGCTTAGATACAGTGCAGAGAATCGTAAAGAAGCATCGAGGGAACATTCAGGTCACTTCAAAACCTGGTGATACCCGCTTTCAAGTCTGGCTTCCATTGGCAGACGCTTCGAGTTAGAACGACGGCCGTCTCTGCGATGGACAAAATCATCACCTTGGCCCATCTTCAGCCCAACCGCAAGAAGCCACGAATCGAGTTGGGCAAAACCGCGCTCCGCAAACGCGCATTGCAACTATGCTGATCGACGAGCAGTGCAGCAGAATGAGCTGTCCATCCCGGTGGATGCCGAGCCAAGGGACATGCAGGTGGATCCTGACTTGTGTGTACCGCTTATGCACGCTACGTTCGATAAACGGTGAGTGTCGAGAGACGCACTGCTGCGGTCGAGATGGGTAAGGATTGATCAGCGTCGTTCGTTGACATTGGATATTTTATCCATACAATGTTGTCACGTCGCCACGATCATGCAGCACGCTTTGAACGACACGGCCCGAACTCCGACCTAATCATTGGCGTTGTTACAGCTGCTGCATTCCTCCTACTTCCCTGCTCCTCCAATTTGAAGCGAGAGCCCGATGAATAATTCGCGGATAGAAGCACTTTGGTGTTCTTTTTTTCTGATTGGCACTTTTGCAGCGCTGAGCTACGTCGCTGCTCAACAGCGCACTCCTCCACCGCCGCCGACTCCTGGCCCGATGTTGAGCGATGGGACGATGACCTTGCAGACTCCCGAGCTTGAATTGAGCCTGGTGCGCTCGTCACAGACGGTCGCCGCTCTGCATCCGACAGAGGACAAGAGCTTTGATTTCACTCCTGGTGACTTGCTGGTCGAACGCTCGCGCGACGGCTACTACCATTTAGGCGACATTGACCTGCGCCTGCGCGAAGGTAGCTCCGGCGAATGGAAGAGCTACTCGACCGCGCTTGCACGTACGCCGGTGAATGCGCTTCCCGGTTCGGGAAGTGTTCTTGCGGCTGCCGATCTCTCCCCAACTCTGCCCGCGGATATTCCTCTCGAGATCACGCGAAGCTGGCAAGTCGAAGATGGAAAGCTGGTACTCCGGTTTGTTTTGAAAAATAAGATGTCGCAGCCGGTTCAGATCGGATCGCTGGGCATTCCGATGGTGTTCGATAACGTACTGAATAACCGAACGCTCGAGCAGGCACACGCCATCTGCTCCTTCTACGACCCGTACGTTGGAATGGACGCGGGATACCTCCAGGTCACGCGCCTGAATGGCCATGGGCCGGCGCTGCTCGTGGTTCCCGACGGCAAGACTGCATTTGAGGCTTACAGTCCTATTTTGGGATTACACCGCACTCGCGGGTCGAGCGGACCGCCGGCTCCTCAGATCTTTACCGATCCAACTCCGCGTGGAATGACATTCGAGGGGTTCTACGACTGGATGGTCCACACTACTGCTTTCGCGGAAAATGAATGGAAAAATGCGCAGCAGTGGAATCCGCCGACCGAGCTTACGCTCGCACCCGGAGAGTCGAAGACCTACGGACTCAAATTCTTAGTTTCCGATTCCATTCGCGATATCGAATCCACGCTGGCGGCGAATCGCCGACCGGTTGCAGTGGGAGTTCCAGGATACGTGGTACCCACCGATCTCGATGTGCGGCTCTTCATCAATTATGCCCAACCCATTCGTTCCATTTCGGTCGAGCCGGCCGGAGCACTCACCTGGCAGAAGGATGTTCCTACGAAAGATGGATGGAAGGCTTTCACATTGATGGGGCACACATGGGGGCGCGCGCGGCTCGTCGTCACTTACGAAGATGGACTCGCACAAGCGATTCATTATGACGTCATCAAGCCTGAGCGTGAGGCAGTCGCGGATCTTGGTCGCTTCCTCACCACGAAGCAATGGTTCGTCGATCCGAATGATCCGTTCCATCGTGGTCCCTCGGCAATCAGCTATGACCGCGAAGCGAATCAAATGGTCAAGCAAGACAGTCGTGTGTGGATCGCCGGCCTAAGCGACGAAGCCGGCGCGGGGTCGTGGCTCGCGCTACTGATGAAGGAATTCGGACAGCCGGACAAGCAGGAGCTCGACAAAGTTCAGCAGTTCGTTGATGGAGTGCTCTGGGGACATCTGCAATACAGCGACGGCGAGAAACAGTACGGGGTTCGCAAGAGTCTCTTCTACTATCAGCCGGACGAGCTGCCGCCGAATTACTACCGCGACGACTTAAACTGGCACAATTGGACAAGTTGGAGCAAGAAAGCTTCCGAGCAGGTGGATCGCTCGTTTGACTATCCGCACGTCGCCGCCGCGTACTGGGTAATGTACCGGCTGGCGCGAGATCACCAGGGTTTAGTCACCAATCATGACTGGCGCTGGTATCTGTCGCATGCCTATGAAACCTCCATGGCAATGACGAAGTTTGCCGGCGGGTATGCCCGATTTGGACAGATGGAAGGCGACATCTTTGTGAAGATCCTCGACGATCTTCGCCGCGAAGGCATGACGGCGGAAGCTCAGGGTCTTGAGGCGAAGATGCGCGAACGCGCCGATCGCTGGAAGCAAGAGCCGTATCCGTTTGGCAGCGAGATGCCGTGGGACTCTACCGGCCAGGAAGAGGTCGATGCCTGGACCAAATTCTTTGGTTTTGAAGAAAAAGCCGAAGTTACTCTCGATGCCATTTTGGGATACATGCCCACGGTTCCGCATTGGGGATACAACGGCAGCGCCCGCCGTTTCTGGGATTTTCTCTACGCAGGAAAGTATCCGCGATTAGAGCGACAGCTTCATCATTACGGCTCCGGACTCAATGCCATCCCCGTGCTTGCGGCGTATCGAGAGCATCCCGACGACTTCTATTTGCTTCGCGTCGGATACGGAGGCACGATGGGCTCCCTCACGAACATCGATCAGGACGGGTTTGCCTCGTGCGCTTTCCACGCGTTCCCCGACATGCTCAAATTCGATCCCTATTCAGGAGACTACGGTCCGAACTTCTTCGGTCACGCGCTGAACACGGCGACCTACATCGTCGATCATCCCGACTTCGGCTGGGTTGCATTCGGCGCAAACATAACGGCCCATAATGGGATCGTCAAAGCGAAGCCGCTCGATTCATTTCGCAACAGGATTTATCTCGCGCCGGTCGGATTGTGGCTGACGCTGGATTCTGGTGGATTCTCGGACGTCGAATTCGATTCGCGCACGAACAAGGTGCGAGTCGGTCTCGCTCCGCGGAGCGAGGGAACGGCAAAGGCGCTGCTGCGCATCGAGCAACCGGCAAAGCCGAACTCAGCCAAAGCGTACGAACTCACAAAGTCACTGCCTACCGAACGTGGCGCATACGCTGTTCCTCTTGGAGCCGCGGTTACGTGGGTGGAACTGCGAGAGAAGTGACCACGGGTGGACGCGACTAAGATGATGCTGGCCCGGTTGATTCGCGAACCACGAGCTCAGGGTCGATGAGCAGTTCGCGGGCGTTCGACTTTGTCTCTTCCGAGACGAGTCTTTCGAAGGCAATGTGCCCAATCCGGTCTCGGGGAATGTGTACCGAGGTGAGCGAAGGTGAGCAGAATTCGGCCAGGCGAATGTTGTCAAAGCCTGTGACTGAAATCTCCTGCGGCACGCGAACGCCATGCTCGCGCAAATAGCGCAAGACTCCCACGGCCATGAAATCGTTCACGCAGACGATCGCGGTGGGCCGTTCAGAAGAACTGATAAGTTCATGTGCAGCGTGACGGCCACCTTCGAGGCCATCGTCAGCGGCAACGGTTCGTACTGCCTGGCAGCCGAATTCCTGAACGGTTTCAAGAAACGACTGGCGACGATCGCCGATTGGCCGCAGTGCCGAGTGATGGCCGACGAAGGCCATTCGTCGATGTCCGATGCTGTGGAGGTATTGGACGATCCGATGCATGCCTTTGCGGTAATCGACACGCACGTTAGTGATGTTCTCGGCGGTTGAGCCGACATCGTAAAAAACTGTAGGAATGTGACTATCGATAATCAGACGAATGAGATCACCGTGCATTTCGGAAACGATGGCCGCCAGTCCGGCGACGCGCCATCCGATCATCAGGCGGATGCTCGAGAGCAACTGCTCAGGACTGTAATCCGTATTGGCCACGACGACTTCGTAGCCGCGCGCGTGTGAATCCGATTGCAGCGTGCGGAAGATGTCCAGAAAGAAGGGATTGTCCATGTTGGACACGATGATCCCCAACGTTCGACTGCTTCCTCGGGCGAGAGAACGCGCGTGCAGGTTGGGATGATATTTGAGCTCGGCCGCGGCCTTCATGACGCGAGCGCGCGTCGTGTTCTTTACCACGGCGAGATTGTTCAGGACGCGGGAAACCGTGGCGACGGAAACTCCCGCCTTTTTTGCCACAGCCTGCAAACTCATGTTTCCCGTATTCGGTTTGATGATGTTGAACCTGCCCGGCACTCGGATTGTAAGTGCGCTTTCCTCTCGTGCTCAAGCGGTTCTGTTAAAAACCGTAGATCCAGAGGATTCAGCGCACATTGCTGAAATCCGCCACTCCGACTTTGACCAGAGTGTTGCGCGGACGCCTGCCTTCTGCCGCGCGCGCGGCCGGATCGGTCGCCGTGGGCGCGGGCTTCTGCGTCCAGACTCCGTACACGCGCCCGTTGAGGGCTGCGATTCCGGTGTAGTCGCCCATAAAGGCTTCGTAGGCGCGGAACGGCTCAGTGGCCCAGGCGTAATTCTTGAAGGAACGACCTCCATCGCTGGAGCGTGCGAGCGTCACAGTCTGCTGCTCGTTGTTCTTGGAATTACGCCGGTCATAGAAAATGACATAGGCATCGCCAGTCGCGGGATCGACCGCGAGCCACTGGAAGTACTGATCGGCGCCGTTATGCTGTGCGTCATCGTTCACGCGCACAGGTGCGGACCAGGATTGGCTTTCTTCATCAGACGTTGCGCAGAAAACGTCGACATCGCCATTGCGGTAGTCGCTCCAGGTCACGTATAGCCGACCGTGCTTTCCTGCCTTCGGCGCGAGTGCGATTTGGGGAAAGCCATTTGCGCGTGCGACATCCTGAACCTTGAACATGATGGGTGCGGTCTGGACGATCTTTCGCGGTTTGTCGAAACTCTGACCGCCATCATGGGAAATGCCAAGCATCATGTCATTTCCGTCGTTCCACACGGTGTACAGGGTCCCATCCGGCGCGACTACGCCGTCGAAACCCTCAAGCGCGCCGTTGTCGTCGCGCGGCAACCCGCGATGCATGTCGATCTCAATCGGCTTCGACCAGGTCTCACCGCCGTCAGTGGAACGCGTGAATAGGATTTCCGAGTCCTGCAGCGTCCAGCGGGTCCAGCCGATGTACAGATTTCCAGCGTATTTGCTTTGCGTGGTATCCGAGACGATGTACGGCTTGTCTTCCCATGGAGGATTTTGCTCGGTGCTGTCGTGCGCGATGACGGCAATATCGTTCGCTTCCCAGGTCTTGCCGCCATCGAGCGATCTGCGCACATAGAGTCCGTTGCGGGAGGAGTTGTGTCCCCAATAGTTGTAGGTACCGAGCTTGTCGAAAGCCATGTACGAGATGATGGCGTGCCCGCGCGTATCAAACACGACCGACACGTCTCCGGAAACCCTATAGCGCGTTGACTCTACGCCGGTGGCGACTTGCCAGTGATTGCCGCTGTCGGTGGAGTAGGCGGCATGCGCGTTATCCTGGAAGACGGCGACTACCTGCTCAGGATTTTTGGGATTGATCGCAACGCCTGGCTCCGTGAAATATCCGGGTTCCGGGGTCAGCGCTGAGACGGATGATCCCGGCGCAGTCGGAAGTTCTTGAGCGTAAGAAGGCGCCAGTTGCAGGCAAGCGAACAACCAGAAAACGAGGAGCTTCGACAGTACACGTTCGAGAGCAGTCATGGTTCTCCCACATCCTTCTTTTATTAGTGCCAAATCGCAGTTTGCAGGCGCAGGGGCATTGTATACAATATCCATATCAGCAGCACAGAAACTGTGAGCTCAAGAAAACTGCCTCGCCGAAACGCGCTGAAGTTGTTGGGCGGTGCAATTGCCGCAAGCTACCTCGACTTTCCCAACCTACTTGTAGCCCAGGACCGAATTCAGATCGCCGGCCGGGAAGCCCGCGTTTCTGTCTCGACAATCAGTTCCAATACTGTTCGTGTTCACATAGCTGAAGCTGGCTCTGCTCCTGAAGCGCAGACCGATGATGGCGCAGTTCTCGAAGCCCAGCTGCGAGCGTCTGCGACTCGCAAGAGTGTGACTGGCCCGCACGTCTCGATTGACCAAAAGCCACTTGTGATTAAGATTTTAGACAGCGCAGGCAAGCTGCTGCAGGAACTAAGAATCGATGAGGAGAGCGGCGCGGTAACTTTTCTGCTCGGCGATGGTCCTATTTTGGGAATGGGCGAGGGTGGTCCGCAGTTCGATCGTCGCGGGAGTCTCGATCCCATGCGCAGCGGTCAGGGCGGATATCACCTCCGTACTTACGGCGGGCGCGTCCCCATCCAGTGGCTGATCGGAACCTCGGGTTGGGCAATGTTCGTACATCAGCCGCTCGCCACCTTTGATCTGACCGGTTCCGAAGGCAAGCTCACAGCGAATGATCCGAAAGCTGCGTTGCCGATCGACATTTTCGTCGTCAATGTGAAAGAACCCGCACAAGCAATGGCTGAATACGCGCGGATCACGGGACATCCGGAGATGCCGCCGCTGTGGTCGCTCGGTTACCAGCAGTCGCATCGAACGATCACCAATCGCGACGAGATCCTTTCCGTCGCGCGCACCTTCCGCGAAAAGAAGCTGCCGTGCGATGCGCTGATCTATCTCGGAACCGGCTTTTGTCCATCAGGATGGAATACTGAAAACGGATCGTTTCAATTCAATCGGCGGGTTTTTCCTGATCCCAAAGACATTCTCGACGAATTCCATCGCATGAACTTCCGTGTGGTGCTGCACGCAGTAATTCTCACACGCACGCTACGAGGAGCCGTGCACGACACATGTAATCTCCCGCGTTTCGATGAAACGGAAGTGAGCTGCTACTGGGACGCGCATCGCAAGGACTTTGCTCTAGGCGTAGACGGCTGGTGGCCCGATGAAGGCGATCCGCTCGACGCGGCTTCACGTCTCACGCGCAATCGAATGTATTACGAAGGGCCGCAGCTTGACCGTCCAAATCAGCGGCCTTACGCCTTGCATCGCAATGGCTATGCGGGAATGCAGCGCTATGCACCCTTCCTCTGGTCCGGCGACGTGTACTCGACCTGGGAGACACTGCGCAACCATATTCCGATCGGTATCAATACAGGACTCTCGGGTATTCCATTTTGGGGCACAGACACCGGTGGCTTCGTTCCTACGAAAGACTTCAACGGCGAGCTTTTCGTTCGTTGGTTTCAGTTCAGCGCATTCTGTCCGCTGTTCCGGGGACACGGGCGCGATTGGAAGCTGCGTTTGCCATGGCAATGGAATACGGGAGAGCTCGGCCCAAACGAAATCAGCAATTACGGAGAAGCTGCGAATCCTGATCCCAGCGAATTGCACAATCCGGATGTTGAGCCTATCTGTCGCAAATATCTGGAGCTACGCTATCGACTGCTTCCCTATCTCTACACTGCCGTGCGCGAAAGTCACGAAACCGGACTTCCGATCATTCGAGCGCTGTGGCTGCATTATCCGAACGATGCCAAGGCGGTCGGTCGCGCAGACGAATATCTATGGGGGCGCGACATTCTCGTCGCACCGGTAACCGAAAAAGGCGCAACCTCAAAGACGGTTTACCTGCCAGAAGGCGATTGGTACGACTTCTGGACAGAGGAAAAAGTCGAAGGCGGCCGGGAAGTAAATCGTCCAGTAGACCTGGCGACCATACCTCTATACGTCCGCGCAGGAGCGATTCTTCCGTTCGGGCCGATTAAGCAATTTACGGGCAAAAAGTCCGAAGAGCCGCTGGCGTTTGTCGTCTATCCCGGAGCAAGGTCTTCCGGCACGATCTACGAAGATGACGGCAACAGCTTCGATTATCGTCGCGGCGAATGGATGAAGATTGGCGCACGCTGGGACGGACAACAAAAGCGGCTGTCAGTTCGCCTTCTCCCCGGCTCACGCATGCTCCCGCCTTTGCGGCGAAAGATGGAAGTCCGCCTGGTTCCCGAAAAGGGAACGCATGCATTCGATTTCAGCGGTCATCCGATCACGGTATCGGTCTAATGAATGACTTACTTAGCATCGAAGTTCTGCTGGCAATCGTTGCCGTAGGTAAACGAATGCAGCGTGAAGCCCCTGCCTTCAGGGGCAAGCGTCACCAAGTGCGACGCCAAAGCCGGATTCTTAATTACGTAGTACATTCTCGGCTCACTCACTTCGACATAAGAACCTTGCGCGTCGGTTTTCACGTCAGCCCCGGCGGCATCGCCCAAAAGCGCGCCATCCTGCGAGACATCAACTCGCACCGGTTTCTTGGGATCGTCCACGCTCATGACGGCATAAACCGAGCGCGCGTGATACCGGAGCATCGCTTTGTTCTCATGCTTATCGGCAGACGTAACGCCGTCGTGGTCAGTCCGCCAACTGCCATCAAGGATCACGCGCCCGTCGTCGGGCTCCTGATTAGCCTTGAAGTGGACTACATATCCGTCCTCGTACTTCTCGCGGTTCTCGAGCGCGCCGCGGCCGAACCAGTCGCCGACATAAGTCTCTTCGGTGACGCGTCCGCACTGCGGTGCGAACGTGTTCTCGTCAGGATCGAGAGGAATTTTCGCGATTTCCGGATGCTGCGGCAACAGCAGCTCGCGAATCTTGGCTTCCATCGGCGCATTGTTGCCCTCGCCTTCGATGTGCATCACGATCTCGCCACTGGGGTCGATGAGATAGCGATTCGGCCACGATTCAGATTTGTAGGCCTTCCAGATGGAACCATTCACGTCAGCGACGATGGGCCACGGCAGTTGGAACCGCTCGGCAGCACGGCGGACATTCTCCGGCTTGTATCCGATCGCGAACTCGCCGAAGTGCACGCCGATAATCTCGAAGCCATAAGGATGATATTTCGCGTACCAGCGCTTGAGCACGGCAAAATCGCGGATGCAGTTGATGCAGGTGTACTCCCAGAAGTCGATGAGAACGACGCGTCCGCGATATGCCTTCATCGAATGCGGCACCTTGGCGCCGCTGTCGAGCCAAACGGCGTCGGAGGAAAAATCCGGCGCTCGTTCCGCAGCGTTCGCTGCTGTGGCAAGGAGGATTACGAGAACAACCGAGAGGAATCGCTGCATAGTTTCCTCGAACTTTCGTCAATTCTGTGCAATCGCTTTCATCGCCTAGATTGAAGGCGACTAACGTTATTTTACGATTGCGTGGTGTTGCAAGATGCGTACAATCTGAAAACGATTACATCGCCGCAATCAGCAAATTTTGGAAGCTTGGCTTCCCAATTAATCTGCTGCGGATTCGTTAATCTGCAGCGCGGAGCAATTCGTAATGACACTCAATAGTGTTTCCCGTAGAAACTTTATGGCGGGCGCCGCTGCCATTGCCGGCGTTGCGGTTCTTCCTTCTTCAGCAACAAATCTGTTCGCGCAAGATCCTGTAGTCAACTCCATCGACAGCATGGGCAAACCGGTGAACCGCGAGCGTATGCCCTGGGCGGCAGTTCCCTTTCCCATGAAACAGGTTCGTCTGCTCGAAGGAACGTGCTCCCGCGTGCAGGAGAAGAACCGGCAGTATCTGCACTCGCTGCCCAATGATCGGCTGGCGCACTCGTTCAGAATCACCGCCGGCCTGCCTTCATCTGCTGAACCATTCGGCGGCTGGGAGAAGCCGGATGTTGAGCTACGCGGACACTTCACTGGTGGTCATTATCTCTCGGCCGTGGCGCTGACATATGTCAGCACAGGCGATGAAGATTTGAAGAAGAAGGGTAACGCTCTGGTCTCGGATCTTCGCAAGTGCCAGGTCGCGAACAAGAATGGATACCTCAGCGCATTTCCTGACGAGTTATTCGATCGTCTCCGCGAGCGCATTCGTGTGTGGGCGCCGTTCTACACCATCCACAAGATAATGGCCGGCATGCTCGACATGTATGTGCACACCGGCAACACCGAAGCGCTCCAGGTTGCCGAAGATATGGCTGACTGGGTGGGAATGTGGTCCGGTCCGCTGAGTTATGACCACATGCAGCGAGTGCTCGGCACTGAGTACGGCGGCATGGGAGAAGTTCTCTGCAATCTGTATGCGGTAACGGGAAAATTCCAGTACCTCGGTATGGCACGTCGATTCGATAAGAAAGCGTTCTTCGAACCTCTGGAGAACCATCGCGACGAGCTCAAGGGATTGCACGTGAACACGCATATCCCGCAGGTGATTGCAGCGGCTCGTGCATACGAACTCACGCAGGATTCGAAGTATCACGACACTGCCCAGTATTTCTGGGATGAAGTCGTCAGCGAGCGCTCTTACTGCAATGGCGGAACGAGCAATGGCGAAGGCTGGCAGACCGAACCCGGCAAGCTCTCAACCCAGCTTGGCCCGAGCACTACCGAAGATTGCTGCGCCTATAACATGCTGAAGCTCACGCGGCATCTGTTCGGCTGGGCACCGCAGGCGCGCTATATGGACTACTACGAGCGTGTCGTCTTCAATCACCGGCTGGGCACCATGGATCCCGAAACAGGAACGACGATGTACTACTATCCGATCGGCGTCAATCTCTGGAAGACTTACGCCACTCCGACCGATTCATTCTGGTGCTGTAATGGAACCGGCGTCGAGGAGTTCGGGAAGCTGAACGACACGATCTACTTCCATGATGACAACTCAATCTACGTAAACCTCTATGTACCGTCTGAGGTGAGCTGGCCGGAGAAGAAGATGAAACTGCGGCAGGACACTGATTTTCCGCGGCAGCAAGGCACAAAGCTCACCGTCACGGCACAGCAGCCGACGGATGTTGCCATCCGCTTGCGTATCCCATATTGGGCTAACGGTGGCAGCGTGAAGATCAACGGTCGGCCCCTGCCGGTCTTTTCGAGCCAAAGCAGCTATCTCACGCTGCGAGGTCCATGGAGGAACAATGACACCATCGAGCTCAGCCTGCCGATGGATATTCACGGTTCGCAGATGCCGGATGATCATACGGTTCAGGCGCCGATGTACGGACCACTCGTGCTCGCGGCAAAGCACGAAGAAGCGCCGCGCGATCGCTGGTACGGCGACACTGGCCCATTCGAGCATCGCGAAGGTGGATTAGGACCTCGTCCCATTCCGGAACTGCCTGGCGCAAAGGGCAAGGTAGACGATCCAACAAGTTGGATTCGCGCAGGAAACCAGCCGCTGACCTTCGAAGCTGCCGGCGGCTCCGGCACGCAACCTCTGGTGCCGATCAACGACGTCGTGCACGAACGCTATGACGTGTACTGGAAAGTGACGCCTACCGGCGGAGACAGGCCGCGCACGTCAACAACATAACGGAACGCTGCGAGTCAGTACCGTTCCCGGCAGGGAACGGGTCAGGCTCCTCCACACCATTCGCTACCGCGAACGGTACTGACGAGGCGAGTCCAGACTCTTTTATCTCAGCGTCGTCCTAATCATTCCGTCGGGAGTTGTGGAGCTGCAATTCCAAGCGGCACAGCCCCATGTTCAAGGAGCGCCGGTTTGAATGCCGGAAGATGCTGTTCCATCAAGTCTTTGTACTACAGCGATTTGTGGAAAGGCTTGGAGAGCGTCGCCATGTGCTTCGCGTTCCTTTTCGTAAGAGTTCGGCAAGTAACCTCGAGGCCGGCTAACTCAATAACTCGCGCGAAAGTGTGCCATCGACAGTGCGCCAAATGCCCAGCGGATTCCCATTTCGCAACTCTTGAGGAAGTGCCTCGTTGGGAAAATTCTGAAAACATACCGGCCGTGCGAAGCGCAGGATGGCCTGCGTGCCGACCGAAGTAAACCGCCCATCGGACGTCGAGGGATACGGTCCGCCGTGGACCATTGCATGACTCACTTCTACACCAGTTGGATATCCGTTGAAGACTATGCGGCCGACCTTGTTTTCCAGAATCTCGACCAGGTCGGCATATTCGCGCAAATCCTGTTCGGTCCCATGGATCGTCGCCGTCAGATGTCCTTCCAGCCGTTCGGCGAATCGAAGCAATTTGTCGCGTTCCTGATAGCGAACCACCAGTGTCGATGGCCCGAAGAGTTCCTCGCCAAGATCATGATCAGACAACACGGAATCGAGATCGGCTTCGAACAGAGTCGCTCTAGCGCGGAATCCAGCGTCTTTCGCCTTCGACGATGCAACCTGACGCAGTTTCGTCCGTTGAGATAATCCGCGCTCGTAGGACTTGCATATGCCTGAAGTGAGAAGAACGTGGTCGGAAGCTGCGCTGGTCAGTTCTCTTAGCCTCGCCGACAACTGCTCTGCTCCCTTGTTCGGGCCGAGAAGAACTAATCCGGGCTTGGTGCAGAATTGACCTGCTCCCAGTGTGAATGAGCCGTAGAGGCCAGTCGCAATCTGCTCCGTTCTTTCGGCTGCAGCCTGCGGCAGGACGAAAACCGGATTCGTGCTGCTCATCTCGGCGAAGAATGGAATTGGATCCGGCCGAGCTGCGGCGAGGTCCATCAATGCTCGGCCACCCATGCGAGAGCCAGTAAACCCGCCGGCTTTGATCGCAGAATGCTGGACCAGCTTGCTTCCCACTTCGGTACCGGAATCGAACAGCAGCGAAAAGGTTCCTTCGGGAGCGCCGCCAGCATGACAAGCTTCCATGATCGCTCGACCTACCATCTCGCTTGCTCCAGGATGAGCGGGATGGGCCTTGGCCACGACTGGATTGCCCGCAGCGAGAGCAGATGCAGTGTCGCCTCCAGCAACCGAAAACGCCAGCGGAAAATTACTGGCGCCAAAGACTGCGACAGGTCCAATTGGTCGCAGCATCGAGCGGATATCCGGTTTGGGCAGAGGCTTGCGGTTTGGATCTGCACGGTCAATTCGGGCATTTACCCAGGAGCCTTCCTCGATCAGCGAAGCAAAGAGCCGCAGTTGATTACCCGTGCGCGCGAGTTCGCCTTTAAGACGATCTTGACCTAAAGCAGTTTCAAGAGCGGTGCGATCGATGAGCTCCTGTCCGAGAGCTTCGATCGCACTTGCGATCTGGTTCAGCAGTTTCGCTTTCTGCTTACCTGTCCATCGGCTGTAGCTTCGAAAGGCGGATTCGGCAATCTTTGCCGCTCGATCTACATCAGCGGCATTGGCCGTGTGGAAATCAGGAGGAACTGCCTGGCCAGTGATAGGATTCATCGCTCGAAACGGAGCTCCGTTTCGGGACACAGCTTCGAAGCCGATAAGCGATTGGCCGCGCAGTTGCATGATCGGCTCTTCTCAGCGCTGTAGAGCGGCAGCGGCGCTCGACCCAGCAGTGACTTTAGGACGGTTGGCGAGTGCCTGCTTCACAATCGCGCGCGTTTCTTCCAGCTCTTTTCCGACTAGCTGAAGGCGCGGTGGTCGCACGCGACTGCTTCCCATTCCGACCATTTCCTGGACTATCTTGATGAGCTGGACAAATTTGGGAACTGTATCCATGCGCAATAGCGGCAAGAACCAGTAATACAGCTCTGAGGCCTTGTCACGATCACCCTTCATCGCATACTCGAAAAGATCGACCGACTCGCGCGGCAGAGCGTTGACCAGTCCGGCGATCCAGCCGACCGCTCCCACTCCAATAGCTTCAACGATCGCATCGTCGACGCCGACAAACACCTGCATGGCGCCATTCAGCAATGCGCGAATCGCACTTACCCTTCGAACATCGGCGCTCGACTCTTTCACCGCCTGCAGATTCGAATGCTCGGCAGCAAGCTGCGCAACCTGTTCCGGTAAGAAGTCAGTGCCATAGGCAATAGGATTGTTGTAGAGCATCGTCGAGAGCGGAGTTGCGCGGAGCACGGCGGAAATGTGCGCCATCATCTCGCGCGCATCCCCTTGATAAACATAGGGCGGCAACACCATTAAGCCATCGCAGCCTAATTCGGCCGCCTGCTTCGCCAATGCAACCGATTCTGCCGTGCTGAGAGAAGAGATCGATGCAACGACAGGAGCGCGCCCACGAACTGCATTGATGCACGTGCGCACAACCGCGAGCTTCTCATCGAAACTCAACGTGGCACCCTCGCCGAGAGAACCTAAAGCGACAATTCCCGTGCAGCCGTTGTCGATCAACCAGCGGCAATGCTCCGCCAGAAAGCCGTGATCGACGCGCAAAGATTCATCAAAGCAGGTAGTGATTGCCGGCATCACGCCGCGCCATTTCATTGTGTTCGCTCCTAAACCCTGACCTCGGGCACACTCACTTCAGTTGCCATGAGGCTCTCGACTCGCGCCTCAAACACAGGTGGACGTACCGATTCGGCACTCCATCCGAAAAGAAACTCTGTCGCGGCACTGCAGATACGGCCTTGACACGGCCCCATGCCGCACCGCGTGTACAACTTTGCTTCGCGCCAACTTCGGCATTCCGACAGCCGATCGAAACGTACATCTTCACAGCGGCATACAAACGTTCCCTCGCGTGCGAGCTTCTTCAACTCTCCTCGCAGAGCAAATGCATTCTCCAGCGCATTCGCAAATTCACGATGACGTGCTCGTGCACGGAACATTTGTCGGGCTTTGTGCTGCTGCCCTGCAGCCGCCAATCCTGCAATCTGTCCTTCGACAACGGCGAGGTCAACGCCGCCGATTCCGGTCGGCTCTCCTGCGCAATAGACATTTGCGATGGAGGTCTGCTGGAGTTCGTTCACCGTCACGGCTCCATCCTTGATCTCGCAGCCAAGCAAATTCGCGAGTTCCAGATTAGGCACCAGATGGAAACCACACGCCAGGTAGTCGCATTCGATCTCGAACGTTCTTGATCCCTGCTGGAGAACAACACTGTGAAGACGATCCTCGCCCTTTGCTTCTACCGGCCAACAGCCAAATCGAAACGGAGTGCCGGCCAAACTCCCGAATATTCCGAGTGCTTGCGCCAATTTTCCGGAATGCCGCAACAGAACGCTTGCAAAACGAAGCAGCGAGTTACGTGAAGCCTGCTCGGCCACCAGTTGCACCCTTGCGCCGTGTCGTTTCAGATACGCAGCAACAAGCAGCAGCAAAGGTCCTGTTCCGGCGACAACTGCGCGCTTATCCCGAATTGGCATTCCTGCTTTTGCCAGCGCCTGCAGGCCGCCCGCTCCCATCACATTTGGCAGCGTCCATCCAGGAAACGGCAGGAATCTCTCACGTGCACCCGTGCAGAAGATGAGACGCGAGTAACTGATCTCCCGCATCCTATCCGCGCTCTCAGCAAGCAGAACTCCTGGACGCAGCTGATCAAAAATGCGAAAGCCACGCAGGATCTCGACTTTGGAGACCTTTAGACGCTCATTCCATCTGTGCGCTCCGCCAACAGATGAATTCGCTTCTTCTCCTCGCCAGATCTGCCCACCCAGTGCCGGATTGTCGTCGACGAGAAGGACGCTCGCGTCGATCTCAGCAGCGCTTGCGGCCGCGGCCATGCCCGCGGGCCCTCCTCCTACAACGACAATGTCCCAGCTCTGCCTATTCATCGGCGTCGATCTGCATTCCTTGCCGGCACAGCGTTTGGCAGCTCTTGACGTGCCGCACGCCGTCAACTGTGACGCGGCATTCGAAGCAAACTCCCATGCCGCATAGCGGACCACGCGACTCTCCTGAAACCGAACGGCGAAAGCTGGGCTGTCCCGCGATCAAGACAGCCGCCGCGACTGTCGTTCCAGCGGGCACAGTAAATGCATTCCCATTTAGGGAAACTCTGAGAGCCTCAGGCATAGACGTGCTCCCGCGAATGGCGCGATGGCAGGTATGGCTCAAATGGAATCGCCGGCTTGCGGCCGAGAATCTGATCGACCAGCAGCTTTGCTGTTCCCAGCGAAGTGGTAATTCCGAGTCCTTCGTGGCCAGTCGCAAACCACACGTTTGGCTTTTTTACTGATGGACCAATCAGCGGCAATTTGTCAGGAGTAGCTGCGCGAAATCCCGTCCAGCAGCGCACGACCGCCTTTTGTGCCAAATCGGGCATATATTCGCAGGCGCGCGCCAGCATTGCGCTAATCATCTGGCGATCGATCGCGCTGTCCTCGGCGCCATATTGGCGCGAGGAACCGATCAGGACCTGTCCGGTTGCCCGTGGCTGGACGTTGAAAGCAACAGAATCGGCCGTGACTGAGTGCGCGCTTTTCAGGTAACCGAGTTCCACCAGCTGGTGGCGTACATATGCCGGATAGCGATCAGTAATGGCCAGGTGCCCCTTGCGCTTCTTGATTTCAAGACTCGCATCGAGTTCCGGAGCCCAGGCTCCGGTCGCAACTACAGTAATTCCCGACTTGAAACTGCTGCCATCGCGGAGAGTGAATCCTACTTCGCTCACCGTGCTCACTCTTCCCTGAATCGCAGTGGCCCCGCAACTTTGCGCTTGCAACCACAACCATCGCGCGGCAGTTGGTGGATACAGGACTCCGTCTTCGGGAACGAGTAGCCCGCCCGCTAGGCTTTTGCGCAAGTTAGGTTCGGCTTCCACGAGAGCGCGACCGTCAAGAATCTCGCATCGTACCCGGCGCGCGCTGTAGTAAGCCTGCTTGCGGCGAACTTCGATCATTTCCTCGTCGTCAGCAGCCACCCAGATCGTTCCAGTGGTTTCAAACTCGACGTCTTTAGGGAGCTCGTCCTTCAGATGCAGCCACAACTGCTGCGAGTAGCGCGTAAGCGCAAACTGCGCGTCGGAGTCGTCCATGGCGACGATGTGTCCCATGCCCGCGGCCGTCGCGCCTCCGCCGACAATTCCTTCTTCGATGATCGCAGTCTTCAATCGCGCTTGCGCGCACTCCAACGCACAAGCTGCGCCGACGATGCCAGCGCCGACGATCACGACATCGAAGTTCTGCGACATCAGTGACTCGCAACCATCTCGTGAGCGGTTCCCGGTGCGGGAATGCCGTAGCAAAAAGGATCGCGCTCATCGAGCACCAGGTATCCCTCACCATTCACGAACGCCGATGCGGTGATGCTCGGAATCACGTCGCCGTTTTGCACCGTGATGGAAGCCTCAAACAAGCTGCCGATGATGCTCTCCTGTCTCCACTTCTGGCCGGGCTGAAGTTTGCTATCGGCGTACAGACACGCAACTTTTGCGCTCGTGCCTGTACCACACGGAGAACGGTCGTAAGCTTTCCCCGGACAAAGAACAAAGTTCTTGCTGTCCGCGTCGGTACGATCAGCCGACTCGAATACCTCCACGTGATCAATCTCTGCTCCATCTCTCCCAGTAATTCCATTCGCGGTGAGAGCTTGCCGAACAGCCCAGGTAAAGTCGATAAGCTGTTCCAGGTTATTCATAGAAAGCTCGAGTCGATTGTTCTTGACGAGAAAAAACCAATTCCCACCCCAAGCTACGTCGCCGATGACCGTCCCAAATTTTGGGACTTTTACTTTTACGTTTTCCTTGAAGCGATAGCTGGGAACGTTGTTGATGGTTACTTGACCAGACTCATGCAGAGTAGCGGTAACCACGCCAGGTGGGGTTTCGATCTTGTGGCGTCCCGGGGTGATGCGGCCAAGATATGCAAGAGTGGTTACCAGACCAATCGTGCCGTGACCGCACATGCCAAGATATCCAACATTATTAAAGAAGATGACGCCCGCCTCACAGCTGGAATCAGAAGGCTCGCAAAGCAAAGCTCCCACGACTGCATCTGAGCCGCGAGGCTCGTTCACCACCGCCGAACGAAACCAGTCGAACTCGTTACGGAATACTTCTAAGCGCTTGCGCAGCGGTCCTTTACCCAGATTTGGAGCGCCGGATATTACCACCCTCGTGGGCTCTCCGGCGGTATGGGAATCGACGAACTGAATGCGGCGTAGATTCTGGCTCACGGACTCACCTAAGCGAAGCCTGGAGACAAGCTTCAAGGAAAAGGAGCATGGCAGGCTTCTGCATTTTCCTGTATATAGTATCCAACGTCAAGAGGTTCTCACGATGAACTCGCCCGCTCGGACGCATGCGTCGCCGCCAAGCACCATGCCTGACTCCGGGTTTAAACGCAGTCTAGGCCTATTCGACTCGATCATGGTAGTCGTGGGCGTGATGATCGGGTCAGGCATCTTCATTGTATCGGCCGAGATGTCGCGCGAAATCGGCAGTGCCGGCTGGCTACTCGTAGCCTGGGCGTTCGCCGGCGTACTGACCATTGCCGGCGCGCTTTCCTACGGAGAGCTGGCAGCCATGATGCCACGCGCCGGAGGCATGTACGTTTATCTGCGCGAGGCATTCTCTCCCCTGTGGGGATTCCTATATGGCTGGACGCTTTGCACCGTCATCCAGACCGGAACGATCGCGGCGGTGTCCATCGCATTCGCCCGCTTCACGGGAGTGTTGTTCCCTTCGATTTCAGAAATCCATTACATTGTTCAACCGTTTCGTGTTTCAACGCACTATGCCCTGTCCCTTTCGACCGCTCAGCTCATGGCGATCATGCTGATCGTAGTGCTTACGTGGATGAACACACGCGGAATCGAATATGGCCGCCTCGTCCAAAATGTCTTTACCATTGCGAAAACGGGAGCATTGGCAGCGCTGATTGCTCTAGGCATAATCTTCGGGACGAACGCCGCAGCGGCGAAGGCAAACTTCAGCCACGCCTGGACGGTTCAAGGCTCGACAACGCCATTTCTCGGCGGATTAACCGCCGCGACCGCGTTCGGCCTGCTCGTCGCGCTCTGCATCTCGCAAACCGGTTCGCTGTTCTCAGCTGACTCATGGCACGACATCACCTTCGCTGCGGGTGAGGTCAAAGACCCGCGCCGAACCCTTCCGCTGGCGCTCGGCATCGGTACAACGGTCGTGATCGTGCTTTATCTATTAGCAAATGTCGCGTATCTTCTTACGCTTCCGCTCACCGCTATCCAAAACGCTCCGTCGGACCGCGTCGCCACTGCAGTTCTGAGAACCATCTTCCCAAGCCTCGGCGCGCCGCTGATGGCCGCTGCCATCATGATCTCGACCCTGGGCTGTATAAATGCCCTTACTTTAGCCGGAGCACGGGCCTATTACGCCATGGCCGAGGATGGCCTGTTCTTCCCTGCTGCCGGGCGCCTGAATAAAGCGCGCGTTCCCGGATGGGCGCTCGTTGTTCAAGGCATCTGGTCGGCGTTCCTGGTCCTGCCGAGAACCTATGATCCAGCCACGGGCCAATATGGGAACCTCTATAGCAATTTACTCGAGTACGTAATTTCAGCCGCTTTAATCTTCTACATCCTGACGATCGCCGGGGTCTTCCGCCTGCGCCGGACCAAACCCAACGCGGAACGCCCGTACCGCGCCTTCGGATATCCAATCATTCCCGCACTCTACATCTGCGGCGCCGCTCTCATTTTGGGAATGCTGTTTGTATTTCGTCCCGCGACGACTTGGCCGGGCCTGCTAATCATCGCACTCGGCCTGCCTGCATATTTCCTGCTGGCGCGAAGGCAATCGCGATCAGTTCTAGGTCATGAGGCTAAGGTGCAGTAAACTACGGAGAATCGCGCATTTATGATCAGCCCGCAAAACCCGTCTTCTAACATCATTCCTCGGACTTCTCTGACGTCGGTAGTAGCAGAAAAGCTCCGCGAAAAAATCGTGCAAGGCGAGATCCAGGAAGGCGAACAGTTGCGCCAGGACGCCATCGCTCAGGAATTCGCCGTCAGCCGAATCCCAGTTCGGGAAGCGCTTCGCCAGCTCGAGGCTGAAGGACTCATCACCATCGTTCCTCACAAAGGCGCCGTTGTCTCTCTTCTTTCTTGTGACGAAATCGAAGAGCTGTTCGAAATCCGCGCGGTACTCGAGCCCGAAGTTCTTCGCGCTTCCATTCCCAATTTGAAAGAGTCCGACTTTGCGGCAGCAGAACAGATTCTCGAAACCTACGACGCCGCGCTCCGCAATGAAGGCGATATCAGCGAATGGGGACGCCTTAACTGGCAATTCCACTCCACGCTGTACGCCGGCGCGCACCGCCCACAGTTCATGAATGTGATTCGCAACATCAACTTCAACGGCGAGCGCTACATCCGCCTGCAACTGTATCTCACCCGCGCATTAGAGCGCGCCCGCAAAGAGCACCACATGCTCCTCTCGCTCTGCCGTAAACGGCAAACCGATCGTGCCTGCGAGCTTCTGGCCTCACACATCCGGACCGCAGGAAAATCGCTCAGCCAGTTCGTTACCGAGCACCGCCAACAGAAAGAACAGGGCGGAGTCACCAACGCGAGCTCATCGGCCTCAGCGTAGTCGGTACCGTTCGCGGTAGTGAATGGGTGAGTGCAGTCCTTGCTTACCAATCTGCTGGATGACTCGCGGCCTTGCTGCCAATCCAAGTGATACACACCAATCCGGTGCCGCGGACGGTATGATATGCCGTTCAGCGCGAAACCTCCAGCTTCAACAACACGACTCCATGCGCAGAAACGCTCGTCGAATAGCCGTCCGCCGAGACCGGAACCTCCGCATGCTTCCACAGATCACGCGCCTGCACTTTGCGCCGGGTGAGTCCGATGTTATCCCATTTCACGTCAATGATCTGCGCCTGATCGGCTTTGTTGAACAGTCCAAGCGCGACTGAGCCATCGTGCAGCAGGCGAGTCACAATCACCGCCGTCGCCGCCGGATCGGAGAGCCGTCGCGCGGGATTCGCGTCAACATCCTGATCGATGGCGATCACTTCTTTATTCATCAGGATCGACTTCGTCTCGTCAGACATCGTGCGCAGATCATTTCCCGCAAGCAGCGGCGCCGCCAGCATCGACCACAGGCTCATGTGCGTGCGGTATTCGTCGGCGGTCATGCCGCCGTTGCCGATCTCGAGCATGTCGGGATCGTTCCAGTGGCCGGGACGAATGTAAGGCGCGATGTCGAACTGTGCGAAGCCAATCTTCGACATTGACTCCCAGCGATCGCTGATGTCGCCGGTCGTGCGCCACAGATTGCCGCCGACTTTGCTTCCCCAAGTCCACACGTCGTTGATTCCATATTGGCACAAGCTGTAAACGATCGGACGCCGCGAGCGCAGCAGGAACTCTCCCATTTTTTGATACACGGCCTGCATCTCGTCGTTCTTATAGATTTGGGAGGCGCTGCACCAGTCGTACTTTAGATAGTCGAAGCCCCACTGCGCATAAGTGTGAGCGTCCTGCTCTTCGTGTCCGTAGCTGCCTTCGTAGCCGGCGCAGGTCTTTGGACCGGGAGAAGAGTAGAGACCAATCTTCAAGCCCTTCGAATGCACATATTCGGTAAGCGCCTTCATATCGGGAAACTTCGTGTTGCTGGTGATGTTGCCCTGCGCGTCGCGCTGACCTTCCCAGGTGTCGTCGATATTTACGTAGATATACCGGGCGTCCTTCATGCCGCTGGAGACCATCGCGTCGGCCATGTCTCTTATTGTTTTGTCATCAACTTTGCCGGCGAACTTGTTCCAACTATTCCAACCCATGGGAGGCGTGCGGACCAGAGCGTTGTCCGGCACATCGTGCAGCGGAGGCAACGGTATCTTGGCCGGAGGCTTTGTAGCCTCCTCGGTGGTTCTCTCCGCCACCCCTTTCCGCGGCTCCCTGCCCGGAAATTGCGAAGTCATGTCGATCTTGTCGTTCTGCACAGTGCCGTCATAGGCAACCTGACGCGCCCTCTCTCCAGTGCCAAAGGTAGTTTCAAAATGGAGCTTGCCGTCTTTATAGATTCCCGCGTTGATGGGAATCTCGCGGTTACCAAACATGAGTTTCCCAGTGATGTTCTCGCCGGTTTGCTTCAGTTCAAAGAAAGTCTCGCGAAAGTTGCCGTCGCCGGTCGGAACGCGGAATACCCAATAGCCGGATAGATCGGTTTGGGCGAGGAGCGATAAGGATGTAAAGACGACGATAGCGATTGCGATTTTTCGAGGTAGTGAAACGGTCATGATCCGAATCATTTTTGGGCCATTGTCCTGAATTTGATGTTATGACGTTTGCCTGCACTCACCTGCATTTCTCGAAGGATCACTTAAAGAGTTGTCATCCTGAGCCTCGGGTTTGGGCGAAGGATCTCCCGCGATGCATCCGTATCATTTGCCGCACATTGGCTCCTTCACGAGACACTATACGCGGGATGGGCCAAAGAGCCTCGGAAGTGCATTTCAGTTTTGAAACCTCTCGGGAGATCCTTCGCGCAAAGGAAGCGCTTCAGGATGACAGAGTCCATTACCTGCTTCCCGGGTGCGACCGACGGTCGAGCCTAAACAAAAAAGCACCCACCAAACCTGCCCCCTGACAGGTTCGATGAGTGCTGCGTGCGAAGCTC
>DATEMI010000323.1:0-3558 GCA_035275665.1 Terriglobales bacterium
AGAGCAAATGACGCAGACAGAGAAGCTTACGTCGCTAGGCCTGCTGGCGGCAGGCGTCGCGCACGAGGTAAACACACCTCTGGCGGTCATTTCTAACTACATACAAATGCTGGCCAAGCAGATGCCTGGTGACGATCCGCGGCACAGCATTATCGATAAGATCGTCAAGCAGACATTTCGCGCCAGCGAAATCGTGAACAACCTTCTTAATTTTTCGCGCACTGGCGCAACGGAACTTTGCGACATCGACGTAAATCGTGTGATTGAGGAAACCCTGTCGCTCGTCACTCACCCGTTGAAGACCTCACAAATCCAGATCGTGAAACAGTTGGGTGATTCCTTGCCAGCAGTGCGCGGATCGGCGAACAAGCTTCAGCAGGTTTTTCTGAACCTGTTCCTTAACGCGCGCGACGCTATGCCGAGTGGCGGGATGCTCGAGGTTCGCACCGGCGCTCACAACGGCAGCGTGGAAGTGGAAATTGCCGACACTGGCGCAGGCATTCCCCGCGAACACATTCATCGCATTTTTGATCCATTTTTCACCACTAAGCCCAATGGCCGCGGCACCGGTCTGGGGCTTTCGGTGAGCTACGGTATAATCAAGGAGCATGCTGGAAAAATCGATGTACGCTCCACACCCGGGAAGGGAACCTCGTTCCACGTCGAGTTCCCCGCTCTCCGAAAAGCGGTCCATGTCTAAAGGCTCGATACTGGTCGTCGATGACGAGTCCGAAATCCGTGAAGGTCTCGAAGTCCTGTTGACCAGCGAGGGTTACGGTGTTTCTAGCGCCGGCACCGGAGAGTCTGGCCTGGCCAAGCTCGAAGAGAGGCCCTTCGACTTACTTTTACTCGATGTAAGCCTTCCTGATCGGAACGGGCTTGATTTGCTTAAGGAAGTCCGCCGTCGTGATCCCCACCTTTCCGTCGTTCTAATCACAGCTTACGGCTCGATTGATATGGCCCGTGCAGCGTTCAAGAGTGGCGCCATGGACTACATCACCAAGCCCTGGTCCAACGATGAACTGTTGGCGCAGGTTGCTCAGGCTGTTGAATCACGCCGATTGCGCGAAGAAAACGTTCAGCTCAAGCGCGCTCTCAAGCAGCGCTTCAATTTCCCTAGCATCATCGGTAAAAGCGAGAAGATGATAGGTCTCCTGGACCTGGTCGCGCAGGTGGCGCCGTCGCGCTCCACAATCCTGATTAGCGGCGAAAGCGGAACCGGCAAAGAGCTGATTGCCAAGGCCATTCACTCGGCTTCTCCTCGCGCCGATAAAGCTTTTGTCCCCGTGAACACGGGATCCATTCCCGTGGATCTCCTGGAGTCCCAACTGTTTGGACACGTGAAGGGCGCCTTCACCAGCGCCATTGCGTCCAAAAAAGGTTTGTTCGAGGTCGCCGACCAAGGAACAATTTTCTTCGACGAAATAGCAACTATTAGTCACGAAACGCAAGCGAAGCTCCTGCGCGTCATCCAGGAACGTGAATTCATGCGTCTGGGTGGCACGGAACAAATCAAAGTGGACGTTCGCATTGTCGCCGCCTCCAACGTGGACCTGCTTACCTTGGTGCGAGAAGGCCGTTTTCGCGAGGACTTATACCACCGCCTCAATGTCATTCACCTGCGTTTGCCTCCTTTACGCGAGCGCCGTGAGGACGTGCCTGCATTGCTGGCTCATTTCCTGGGCCGTTATTGCGAAGAGAACTCCAAATCGCCGCGTTTGTTCACGCAAGCCGCCCTCAAATTGCTCATGGACTACGACTGGCCGGGAAACGTGCGCGAGTTGGAAAACGTAGTCGAGCGCGCCGTTGTGCTCTCTACACAGGAGCGCGTCGATGTGGATCTACTTCCGGAAAACATCCGAAGCAAGGAAATCGTCAGAGGCGTGCGCCTGCAGCTCTCGGAATTCCTGCTACCGCTGCCTGGAGAACCTGGCGCTCGCTCTGCTGCGGACCATCCCAATCCTTCGTTATTCCAGATCATGGATGAAATCGAGCGCCGCATCATCATCGATATGTTAGAGCGCACCAACTGGAACCAAACGGAAGCTGCGGAACGCTTCCTAATTCCGCTTTCTACCCTCAATCAGAAGGTTAAGCGCCTGGCCATCGATGTTCGTCGTCGCGGCCGTAGCGATGACACCTTTACCGCTGGAATGGGCAAGTAGCTCTTCGACCTTTTCATCTTGCAACTCCGAATCAGTCTAGGCACAGTACCGTCCTATGCTTTTGCGGATCGCCAATCCACCTTCTCGTATTGCTTTCCTGTCTTTCGCGACTCTCCTTTGCTCCGTCCTAACCTATTTCGGCGTGCGCACGGCGTGGGCCGCGCATGAAGCCGAGCTCGGAACCGCGGCAGGTTTTCAAGCGGCAGCGCGCCTGGAGCCTGGCAATGCCGAAAACTGGTATCTGCTCGGTCGCTATTGGCAGTACAGGATGGATGAGCCTGACACGCAACGCGCCATCCGCAATTATCGTACGGCCTTATCGTTGGATCCTCGCCACGTAGACGCTTGGGTCGACCTTGCGACGGCTTATGAGGCAGCGGGAGATACGCAAGCAGCTCGCGATGCTTTCCTTCAGGCTAAACGTGTGTATCCGCTTTCCGCGGAGGTGTCCTGGCGTTATGGGAATTTTCTGCTTCGCCAGGACCAAATCCCCGAAGCTTTCTCCGAAATCCGCCGCGCTGTTTACGTCGATCCCCGCCGGAGCAGTGAAGCATTTTCTCGATGCTGGCGCGTCGATCCTGACGTCAATGCGATTCTGGACAATGTATTGCCCCCGAATCTCGACGGCTACCTCGATGTAATTCACCAGCTTACGGAAAACAACCGATATCCTGCCGCACTCACCGCGTGGTCCCGACTGACCTCTTTTCGTCCCCGGATGAACCTCGGACAGGCTATTCCATTCGTCGACCAGCTTATACAGCGGCGCTACATTGCAGATGCGCAGCGCGTCTGGGACGACGCCCTTCGCGTCTCCGGGACCCCCTCTCCGGCCAGGCCGCAAGGCTCGGTTCTTTGGGACGGCGGCTTTGAAACTGGCTGGAGTAACGGGGGCTTTGCGTGGCGTTTTCCGACGCGTGTCACCGGCGTTCGCATCACTTTCGATCACAAGGAGAAACATTCCGGAACCCAGTCCCTACGCATTGCATTTGACGGCAGGCACAACGTGGCTCTGGAAGGTCCATGCGTCAGTGCCGAAGTTCAGCCAGAAACGCGCTACCGTTTTTCTGCATGGGTACGGACGCAAAACCTCACGACAAACCAGAGGTTGCGATTCCATTTCGATTGGACCGATGCCGTAGGACAGGTGGGTAATACGGAAACTCCCGATGTGGACGCCAGTCAGCCTTGGACCGAAATCGTGATGCCATGGATCGCAACGCGTGATGTTCACCAGGTGCATGTGTGCATCATGCGCCGGCAGAGCGAGAAATTTGATAATCAGATCCAGGGAACCGCCTGGATCGACGATGTCACGCTCGTCCCAGAGAATCCGAAACCATGAAGCTGCTTCGCTACGGGATCTGCGCTCTTGTTCTCTTCGGTATTCTGG
>DATEMI010000324.1:0-8248 GCA_035275665.1 Terriglobales bacterium
CTGACACAACAGACTATCGAAGCACTCTTACCGTTACTCGTAACGCAGCGCCTCCATCGGATCGATGCTGGATGCGCGTCTCGCCGGCACGAGGCAGGCGAGTGCTGCGACGGCCAGCATAAGAGCGCTTACCGCCAATAACACAATCGGATTGCGCGAGCTTCCCTGAATCCAACTCGTGAGCACGCGATTCAGAGCGAACACCGCTGCCAGTCCTGCCAAAACTCCCAGGCCGACGCTCGTGGCTGCCGATTGAAACACCATCAGCAGCACATCTTTTCTAAGTGCCCCGAGTGCGATGCGAATGCCGAACTCGCCGGTACGCTGCGCAACCGAGTAAGAAACGACGCTGTACAGTCCAACCGCCGCGAGTCCCAATGCCAACGCGCCGAAGATCGCAAATAGGAACGCGATCATGTGCTCGCGCGCGTACTCCTGCTGGTTGCTGATCCACTGTTCGAGATTTCTGACTTCATGGAACGTTTGCTGATCGGGGTCCACGCTTTGGATTTGCAAACGAACCTGCCGCAGGATCGAGAGCGGCTCTCCCTGCGTACGAACGAGGAATTGCGTCCAGACCGGCATGGTGACGGTGTAGGGAATATAAAACTCAGGTTTGATCGGCTTGCTCAACCCGTCATCGCGAACATCGCCAACGACGCCCACAATTTGCAGCCACGAATTGCTCTCTGGAATCGTCAGATTGAACGGCGGCTCGCCTTTGAGTTCAGGAACGCGAATTTGACTGCCGAGTGCGTCCCCTTTCGGGAAATACTGATGCGCCATGGTCTGACTGATTACGGCCAGGCGGGCGCCGCGCGAGATCTCGCTCTGGTCGAAGAGCCTCCCTTGCAGCAAAGGAATGTGCAGCACGGAAAAATACTCTGGGCTGATGAAGTTCACGCGCGAGCGCTGTTGCTCAACCGAAGGCTTGCCTGAGATCTCGAAGCGCTGCTCCCAGCCGTTATCTGGAGGCGTGGCATTGGTGGAAATTCCCACCGCCACAACCTGGGGAAGCGAAGCGATTTTGTTTCGCAGTCGATCGAAGTAGTTCGCGCGCGCCTGCCAGGTGGTGTACGTGTTGTCGTGAATGGGAATCCCGACCGACATCACATTGTGCGGATCGTAGCCGAGCGGTACATGCATCATGCGCACGAATGTCTGCATCGCTGCCCCAGCTGAAGCCAGAAGCAATAGCGTGAGCGCCATCTGGCCGGCGATGAGCGCAGTATGCGTTCTGCGGCCGGCAGTGCCTGCCGTCATCTTGCGTGTGCTCGACTGCATCACTTGCGCGATCTGAGGATGCGAAAATTGCAATGCCGGGGCGATGCCAAAAATAACTCCCGTCAGGAGCGCGAGCCCTGCGCTGAAGAAGAGCACCGGCATGTTCATCTTGATCGCAGCTTCGTGCGGAAATGAGAATGCCGGTAGCCAGTTCACGATCAACTTAAGGAGACTATATCCAAGGCCGATTCCAAGGAGCGTCCCAGAAAAGGAAAGCAAGAGCGCTTCGGTCAGAAGCTGGCGAATGATGCGTACGCGACCTGCGCCGATGGCGGAGCGAACTGCCATCTCATGTTGACGCGCAGTGCCGCGCGCGAGTAGAAGAATCGAAACATTCCCGCACCCGATCAGCAGCAGCAAGAGCACAGCGCCGAAGAGAAGGTTTAACGCTCCGCCGAGACGCTCAAGAAATTGATCGTTAAAGCCTTGCACTGCGACCTTGAAGTGCTCAGGAAAGTGCTTTGGAGTTTCTTTCTGGAATTGCTCGATAAGCGGTTGCAGCCCGCTGTTTGCCGCAGCGTGCGAAACGCCGGGCTTCAGCCGTATCAGCGGCATCACCGCCCGCGCCGGATCGGTTGTGAACTTCCATGGCAGATAAACATCGCCATCGCCCCAGGTAAACCGAGGCGGAGCAATTCCGATAACTGTGTAGGTTTTGTGGGTTAGCTGGATTGATTTTCCCAGCAGCGAGAGATCGCCGTTGTAGTGACGCTGCCAGAACTGGTATCCGAGAACAGCCACAGGTTGCGGGTCTTGTCCTTCCGGCGCATCGCTGGGAAGGATTCCGCGCCCGTACAGCATCGGCACTCCAAAATGATTGAAGGCTCCGCCGGTAAAGTAAATTGCAGTCACGTCTTCGGGCAGATCGCCTCCGGTTACCGTGAGATTCCACTCGTCCATTCCTTCGGCGCTCTCGATCGGTCCAGCCTGGCGAAGCTGCTGCAGCTGTGGTCCGGTGACACTAACCCAATTGGGATTGCCACTGTTGTCATGGAGCACGAGGTGAATCATGCGATCGGCATTTGCATACGGATAAGGATTCACCAGCACCGCATAAATTACGCTGAAGACGGCAGTGGTCGCTCCGATGCCCAGAGCTAGAGAAAGGACGGCGACGGCAGCAAATCCTGGTGAAGTGCGCAACTGTCGCAGCGCAAAGCGGAGATCCTGTAGCACAACTTCCATGCCCGTTCTCCTGGGCGGCGTTCAACCGCAACAGTTAGACCGGAAGCGCGGAAAAAGGTTTGTGTTCGGTTTCGGGAGAATGCTTTTTCCATGTTGAACAGAGTGAAAAGAGCAACTATCGGCGGGATTTTCGTGACGACTGTCCAAGGTTGTGCTGTTCGCTTCCGAACAGCAATGTGCGCCTGGCGGAACTGGAAGCGTTGGGCCTGCAAATTACCGTACTTGCGACTCAGCAACTTACATCACGTGGAGAGTGGTAAGGGAACTGCTTTAGATCATCAATGCCGCACGCATGTCGTATGGATGTGTACGGAGGCGATGAGCGATGAACCTCGAAACTCTGTGGCAGGATTTCCGGCATGGGCTCAGGCTGTTGCGCCTGAATCCAGGTTTCACCACTGTTGCATTGCTCTCTCTGGCGTTGGGAATCGGCGCGAATACCGCGATTTTCCAATTGCTCGACGCGGTACGCCTGCGCATGCTGCCGGTGAAGAATCCGCAAGAGCTGGTCGAGCTCCGCATTGATTCGAAAACCGGCCGCAGTGGATCTTTCATCAACGGCTACTCGCAGTTCACCTATGCTCAGTGGGAGGCGTTGCGCTCCCGCCAACAGGTCTTTTCCGATCTTTTTGCCTGGGGGCCGGAGCGGCTCAATCTTGCCTCAGGAGGTGAGGTACGCAACGCGGACGGCATTTGGGTAAGCGGAAACGCACTCAATGCGTTGGGTGTGCAGCCCATTTTGGGACGCGTTTTCACCCCCGCCGATGACTATCGCGGCTGCGGATTGCCGGGCGCTGTAATCAGCTACTCGTTTTGGCAACGCCAGTACGGCGGTGATCCTGGCGTCATAGGACGCAAGTTGAGCCTGAACAGCCATCCTCTGGAAATCATCGGTGTAACTCCTGCAAGCTTCTACGGCATGATCGTCGGACGCAGCTTCGATGTTGCCGTTCCCCTTTGCGGTCAAGCGGCGATCAATCCGGCAGCAGTGAATGGAGACAGCAGCGTGCTCGATGTGCCCTATGTTTGGTGGTTGAGCATCATGGGTCGGCTCAAGCCCGGCGTTTCAACCACACAAGCAACGGCGCACCTTAATTCGCTTGCTCCATCAGTGTTTCACGACACGATGCCTGCCGGATGGGTAGGAGATCGCGCGCACGAGTATCTGAGCTTCCGCTTCAAGATGTTGCCCGCAGGTAATGGCGCGTCAAATCTGCGCGAGGACTACAGCACGCCACTGTGGGTGTTGTTGGGCATTGCCGGTCTGGTGCTGCTCATCGCGTGCGCGAATCTCGCCAACCTGATGCTTGCCCGTGCCAGTGCCCGGGAGCGCGAAATCGCTGTGAGGCTGGCGGTTGGAGCTTCCCGCTTGCGCATTACCCGCCAGTTGCTTACCGAAAGCCTGATGCTCGCGTCTGTGGGTGCCGTTTTGGGCTTCGCCGTCGCTCAGTGGGCGAGCCGTTTCCTCATCACATTCTTGGCAACGGACCAGCAAACTCTATTTCTTAATCTGAAACCGGACTGGTCCATTCTGGCCTTTACCGCAGCCGTGGCGATGCTCACGTGTATTCTCTTCGGACTCGCTCCCGCACTCCAGGCAACGCGCATTTCGCCTCATGCGGCAATGAAAGCACGAAGCCGCGGTGTTGCCGGCGGTCGAGAACGATTCAGCATTCGCCGCGTGCTCGTCGTTTCCCAAGTGGCTATGTCGCTGACGTTGCTGTTTGGCGCGCTGCTGTTTGCTCGGACGCTGCGGAATGTGCTGAGCGTCGACGCCGGCTTCCAGCAGACCGGCATTCTCGTCACGCAACTGGACTTCACACAGGTAAATGTCCCGATGAGCAGCCGAGAGGAATACAAGCGTCAGATCATGGACCGAATCCGCGCGATTCCCGGAGTGGAATCCGTCGCAGAAGCCGTCATTGTGCCAATGAGCGGAAACGGAATCGGCAATAGCGTTTGGATACCTGGAACTGATCAGAGCAAACACCTCGATAGCGCCTTCAGTATCGTCGGGCCGCAGTACTTCAAAACCATCGGTACGTCATTGCTCGCGGGCCGCGATTTCAAAGAAACGGATACCACAACTTCGCCGCTGGTTGCGGTCGTGAACGAGACATTTGTGAAAAAACTTGGGCTCGGTCCTAATCCAGTCGGGAAAATATTTCGGCGGGAAGCAACTTCACATGAGCCACAAGTCGACTTCCAGGTCGTCGGACTTGCGAAAGACACAAAGTACTTCGACTTCAGAGAGCAGAACTGGGCAATCGCTTATCTGCCTGCTGCACAGAGTCATCTCCGCGATGCCGGCATTCAGTTTGTTTTGCGCTCAGCGGCTCCAATGGCCAGCATCACTTCTCAGATAAAGAGCACGATCGCGGAAGTCAATCCGGCGATCGAGATCAACTTCCAGAGTTTTCAGCGAATGATCGGCGACTCGCTCTTGCAGGAGCGCCTGATGGCTACGCTCTCCGGCTTCTTCGGATTGCTTGCCGCGCTGCTGGCGACCGTGGGGCTCTATGGAGTGATCTCATACATGGTCGTGCGCCGCACGAGCGAAATCGGCATCCGCATGGCTTTGGGAGCGGATCGCGCGGGAATTATCGCCATGATCTTGCGCGAGGCCGGAACACTTCTCGGAGCAGGAATCCTAATCGGTGCGATCCTCTCCGTTGCCAGCGCGAGGACGGCGAAGTCACTGCTCTACGGGTTAACGTCTTACGATCCGCTTACGCTTATTGCCGCGGTTCTGCTGCTCGCGATCGTGACCGTTGCCGCAAGCTCACTGCCCGCGCGGCGAGCCTCACATCTGGATCCGATGGTCGCGTTGCGGGAAGAATGAAGTTGGCTACCGAGGAATGTCGATCGGCTTACTGCTTGTGCACGACGCCGAGGTCCGCGAGCCCATTGACGATGAACTGCACTGCGATTGCGGTTAGGAGCAGGCCCATCAGTCGCATCAGAATGCGAATACCCGTTTCGCCCAGAAACTGACGAACGCGATCTGCCGCCGAAAGAATGAGGAATGAAGCAATCACTGTGATCGTGATTGCAGTGAGCACGATTGCGCTTCGCCACCATCCCGGCGAAGGTCCCATCAGAACCATCACTGTAGAAATCGCTCCCGGGCCTGCCAGCATCGGAGTGCCCAACGGAATAATTCCCGCGTCTTCCTTGGCGGCTCCTTCCTCGGTCTCGCCAGGAGTTTCGTGAGTTGCGGAGCGCCGCGCCTGAAGCATCTCAAGTCCCATCAGAATGAGAATGATGCCGCCTGCGATTTCAAAGGCAGGAAGCGTGATGCCAAACAGACGGAAAATCAGGCTGCCGGTAAGCGCGAATGCGGTGAGTACGATGAAGCACGTCAGCGACGCTTTCACAGCCAGCTTTCGCCTCTCGGCGTGAGTGGCATCGGCCGCAATCACGAGAAACGCAGGCAGCGCCGCAAATGGATCCACCAGGAAGAACACCGAGGTAAGCGCCACGAAAAAAAACTGAATGCTTGGCGCCATGAGAAAGTTAGGCATGTGGTTGTGTGGTCTCGCCGAATTAGGATACTGGTAATTTCGCGATTAGTGATTATGCGATTTCGCGATGATTTTCTCTGCACAGGATTTCAATTCAAAAAGGCGGTACCGCTTTCCTTCAACAAATGGCAGTGTGACTTACAATCACGAAATCACCAAATCGCGAAATTAACCATGGCCTTCAAGTCTGGCTTCGTCTCCATCATCGGTCGTCCCAATGCGGGAAAGTCCACACTGCTGAACGCGCTGGTGGGCGAAAAGATCGCGATCGTAACCCACAAACCGCAAACTACGCGGCATCGCATTCAGGGCTTCGTGAATGTCAAAGGCGGCAAAGGGCGGACGCCAGGCCAGATCGTCTTCATCGATACTCCCGGTGTACACAAGCCCGACTCGAGGCTCGGCAGCCGCATGATGCGCGAAGTGCGCGACGCTCTCGAAGAGCGCGATCTCGTGCTGCTGATCGTCGACGTCACTCAGGCTTTCGGCAAGGGCGACGAGTTTGTTCTCGAGTTGCTGAAGCAGGTCACGTCGCCCGTCATTCTTCTTCTGAACAAAATTGACGTCATCGAAAAACCCGAATTGTTGAAGATCATCGACCGTTATTCGAAGTTGCGCGACTTCGCTGAGATCGTTCCTATTTCGGCAACAAAACGGCAAGGACTTGATCGCATCATCGACGCGGTTATCCAGAGACTTCCCGACGGCCCCCGCTATTTCGAGAAAGATCAGATTACCGATCAGCCTGAGCGAGCGCTCGTCGCGGAGTTAATCCGGGAACGGGTGCTGGTTGAGACCGGACAAGAAGTACCATATGCGGTCGCGGTCAAAATCGAGAGCTTCGAAAGTGCCGGCAAACTAACGCGCATCGCCGCGGCAATTTACTGCGAACGCGAAGGACAAAAAGCAATCCTGATCGGTAAAGGCGGAGCGATGCTGAAACGCATCGGCACATCCGCTCGCAAACAGATTGAGCGCCTGCTCGGGACGAAGGTTTTTCTGGAGCTGTTTGTTAAGGTGAAAGAGAACTGGCGCAGTTCAGAAGCGGCTTTGGACGAACTCGACTGGCGCAAACAGATGGGAAATTAAGAGGACGGAGACAGACTAAGGCAGGCACTTCATCGAGCACGATTTGGCGAGATTCTGCTGACGCTTATCAAAAGTGAACAACACGTCGGCTTTTAGTTCAATGCAAGTTGCGACGTGCAGTGCATCTCCCGCTCTCGTTCCTAGTTTGCCAGTCCATTGACCCGTGAGTGCGCGGGCTCGGATGTAGGCACCTTCTGGAATTGCCCGCAGAAGCCAGAAATCAGAGTCGACATCCTTGTGAAGATTCTGAGCAAGCGAATCAGCAGCATTCTTGTCGAGTTGATTTCTGAAACACCGCTGGTAAAAAGCGCTTACAGTTTCGAGCAGCCCGAACTCGGAGATTACAACCGTGGCGGAGCGGGCGCGCAGGGCTCTTACGGCGTGCGGACTATTGCGATCAACGAGGTAAAGTGATGCCAGAAAGCTTGCATCAGCGTATGCGATCAAAAGCGATCCCGATCTTCCGCGATTAGCTCAGCGTTGGAAGGCTCAAAAATCTTATCTCCAAACATGGCACGCATGCGACCCATAAAATCCGGCATCTCCGGGCGCGTTGACGTCGCAGGTACTAGTCGAGCAATCACTCGATTGCGCTTCGTGACCTCAACTTCTTCTCCAGCTTTAAGCAATCGCTCAACTTTTTTGAAGTTGAACCGCAAGTCGCGGACGGAAGCCTTTTTCATGTGATACATTTTAGCATCACATGCAAGCGCATGGCTTCAATCGCCTGCAGCAGTTCTTCTTGTCAGCAAATCCTCGATGCTGCATTGCGGACTGCGTCCACGTGCTTCCTGCAGTTCACGCCAACTCATGCTTGGACGTCCGGTATTGATCTGCTGCATGGTGATGCAGCCCGGAACGGGACAAACCAGTGCGCATAGGTTGCACCCTACGCACTCATCTTCGAGAATGCGCGGTACATGCCTGGCGATTTCGACATTGCGCAGGTCGCCACGCGGACGTTCGGCTGCTGCGATGCACTGATGCGCACCGTCTTCGCAGGCGATGTAACAAAGATTGCAGCCGATGCAAAGTTCCGGATCGATTCTGGCAACAATCTTGTAATTGAGATCGAGATCGCCCCAGTCGCGAATACGCTCTGTCGAGCGACCTATCAGATCCATGGCCGAATTTAAACCTTTCTCCTCGAGATATTGCGAAAGGCC
>DATEMI010000325.1:0-20372 GCA_035275665.1 Terriglobales bacterium
CTGTCGGCGTGAGCGCGCCCGCCATGATCAGCTTTCCGGCATCCTGCGCTGCCTTGATCGTTCCCAAATCGAGACCAGGACTCACCAGGAACTCGGCGCCTGCATCAAAGCACTGGCGCGCGGCTTGCGCGTCGAGCACGGTACCAGCGCCGACTATGACTTCGCTGCCCAGTGTTTTAATGAGCTGCGAGATGGCGTCGAGTGCACCGGGAACAGTCATCGTGACTTCGACGATGGTGATTCCGCCGGCAGCAACCGCGACAGCAGCGGAGATCGCTTGCTTGGCCGATGTGGCCCGCACGACAGGCACGATTCCAACTTCAAGCACGCGTGCGCGGACTTGTTCCCTGGTCATGAATGACTCCGAGTGAGATCGATCTGCGCCGGCTCCAGCCGCGGCGCCAGCAGTTGAATGACGAGCAGAGCGAACAAATACATTGATCCGGCAATGAAAAAGATTGGTACATAGCTGTGCGTGGCCTGCAGGATGAATCCTGTCAGGCTGGCGATGCACATTCCGCCGACCGCGCCGCCGAAGCCTCCCAGACCTACCACGGATGCGACCGCCTGTTTCGGGAACATATCGGAAGCGGTGGTGAAGATATTGCAAGACCATCCTTGGTGAGCCGCGGCTGCCAGCCCTATCAGCGCAACCGCAGGCCACAGTCCGCTTACCTTCGACGCAAACATCACAGGCACGACACACAATGCGCAAATTAGCATGGCGGTTTTGCGCGCACGGTTAATAGTCCAACCCCGTTTAATCAAGCTCGACGACAACCATCCTCCGCCCACACTACCGAAATCCGCGGCCACATAGATTGCCACCAGCGGTGGCCCGAGCTTCGTCAATGTGATTCCGTGCGTGGTGTAGAGGAACTTCGGCAGCCAGAAAAGATAAAACCACCAGACGGGATCCGTGAGAGTTTTGCCGAGCACAAACGCCCAGGTCTGCCGGTGAGGCAAGAGGCGCAACCAGGGAATCTTGACCGAAGGTTCGACAGGATCGCTGAGGATGTAATTTAGCTCACTCGCAGAGAGTCTTTTGTGCTCCTGCGGGCGACGATAGAAGACAAGCCAGCACACAACCCACGTCGCGCTGAAGAAGCCGGTGAAGACGAATGCCCATCGCCATCCCCAGTGAATCGCGACCCATGGCACTGTAAGTGGTGCGACAACCGCGCCAACATTTGTTCCCGAATTGAAAATACCAGTGGCGAGCGCCCGCTCTTTCTTGGGAAACCATTCCGTAACGGTCTTGATGGCCGCAGGAAAGTTTCCCGATTCGCCTAACCCGAGCATCGCACGCGCGAATCCGAATCCCACAATGGAATTCGCAAGCGCATGCCCCATAGCCGCAAGGCTCCAGATGCCGATGGAAATCGCATAGCCTATGCGGGTGCCGATGCGGTCGATGATCCCGCCCATGAGTGCGAGGCCGATCGCATACGTTGCGTAGAAGCAGGTAACGATGTCGGCGTATTGAATTTCGTTCCAGCCGAACAGCTTCTGCAGATCCGGAGCGAGCAGGCCAAAGACCTGGCGATCCATGTAGTTGATGGTCGTGGCGAAAAACAGGAGTGCGCAGATGAGCCAGCGCAGGTTTCCGCCCGCACGTGTATGCATCGCGGCGTCGATTGCAGCAGGACTAGGAGCGCATCCAGGCTGATCGGTTCGAGTTGAAGTTTGCTGCACGAGAATCCTTAACTGCGGCTATCGGCGGTCGGCTGTCAGCTTTCGGCCAGCTACCATCATCGAAAAAGAGAAAAAGAGAAAAGGTGTTTCGCCGAACTCCGAATACCGATAGCCGACTGCCTGTTTTTCATCTTCCCATCCAACCGCCATCGACCACTAACACGTGCCCATGAATATAGCGGCTCGCCGCTGAGGCCAGAAATACTACAGCTCCGGCCAGATCGTTAGGCTCGCCCCAACGGCTTGCCGGGATTCGCTCCAGGATCTGGCGATTGCGCACTTCATCGCGCTGCAATGCGGCGGTGTTGTCGGTCCGCATGTAGCCCGGGGCGATCGCGTTTACATTCACATTGTGGGCCGCCCATTCGTTCGCCAGCGCCTTCGTCAGCTGGGCAACAGCGCCCTTGGAAGCAGCATATGCCGGAACCGTGATCCCACCCTGGAACGTAAGCAGGGAGGCAATGTTAATGATCTTTCCACCCGTCTTTCTTGAGAGAAACGCCCGTCCCGCTGCCTGGCACAGCTTCCAAACCGCATTCAGGTTGACCTGCAGCACCACGCTCCAATCTTCGTCGCTGTATTCAGTTGCCTTTGCCCGACGGATCGTTCCCGCATTGTTCACGAGAATGTCCACTGGCGCAAACTGCTGCGCTTTTTCGAACAGATCTTCGGCGGCTCCGTGCTTCGACAAGTCGGAAGTGACGCTTACAGCCTTCCGTCCGAGCTTCTCAATCTGCCGGCGCGTTTGTTCCGGCGAACGCGAATTGCCGTGACAAATTACTTCGGCTCCGGCTTCAGATAGTGCGACTGCCATCGCTGCGCCCAAACCAGCCGACGCGCCTGTGACTAGCGCGGTCTTGCCGTCGAGCCTGAACTGGTCGAGAATCACCCGGCTACTTTCTGCTCGCTTCCAGTCCCGATCCCGATTGTGCGAATTCGGGCTGCACGTTCACCACTCCAAACTGCCGGTCCTCTTTTTCGCGATGCGCCGCCATTGCCCAGAGAAATCCAATTCTATGTCCGGGCGCAGCCACGTTGGGATGGTACCCACGGGGCATGAGCACGGCATCGCCATCGCGAACGATGGTAGCCAGCTCCGGCTCCTTGGTGTCCGTGTAAACGAACTGAATTCCGAATCCCGGCGGCGGCATCTGCGTGTACACGTACATCTCTTCGAGCATCTCCGCGTGTTCGTGCGGAGGCCAGCTCGTCCAGTGCCCCGGTTCCGAAACGGTAAGGCCGGCAACAAGACGTCCGGCTTGCACATTCTTCCCGATGAGAATATTCAGATCCCGCGTTGTTGCTGCCCCGCCGGCAGTGAAATGAAGAGTCTTGTCATCCTTGATATCGGAGTAGCGCACGAGCTGGAGCGGATATTTATTTTCGACATCCGAAGAGAATTCGGCGATGTCGGCATGAGAGCGCGTCTGCAGTTGAATTGAAGAGCCGTGCGGAATGTACATAGAATCGCGTTCTCCCAATTTGAAACGCTCACTCCCGACTGCCACTTCCACATCTCCGGAAAGGCAGATCAGCGCAGTTTCTTGCTTCCCATTTTCGAACTTCACATTCGGAGTTCCCGAATCGAGAATCGTGCGCGCATAGCACAGGTGCTTCATCGTGCTGTTAGACGGCGTAATGAAAACTTTTCGTCCTTTATGCGCGTTGGTCTTGCGGAAGACATTTCCTTCGCGGGTAACAGGTTCATGTAAGACGGGGGATAAGGTGCTCATGCTGTACTCCTTATGTCTGCTGTCATTCCGAACGCCTGTCGGCCTGAGGAGTCCCTGCCGCTCCAAAGCTGTAATCTCCGCATTGCGGAAGGCAACAGGGATTCTCTCCTGCTCCCGCGAACTGCACGCACTAGCATCCGCTCGGAATCACAAAGAATCGCAGGCTCCATTATCCCGTCAAACACGTTCAGAGTGCCCGTCAAGTTCAATAGATGAGACACAAGCCAAGCTGCAGTTGCGCTAGCTTCAGTCTTGAAAAAGCTTCGTGACCTCCTGTGTTTTACCTTCGTGATCTTCGTGTTCGCTCTTGTTTGGCTACTTCTTCCGCAACTGCTCGTTCATGATGATGAACGCGCCGAGCCCGTGCAGATCGTTGGTGTGCCGCGCGCGATTGAGATAGAACTCCAGATCGCCAACGTTCGTTCCTTCGCAGATGTTCGGCATCGAGATCGTGCCGTCGGGATTTCGCGTGATGCTGGCCAGCACGCCGCGATAGCCCTTGTCGGCGACTTTCTGATATTCCTTGCCGATATACCCACGCTCCACCGCACGCGAAATCATGTAGGTGTACATCGCCGAGCTCGAAGTCTCGAGCCAGTTGTCGGGCAGATCGCCGCGATCGACGACTTCGAACCACAATCCCGATTGCGGATCCTGGAACCGCTGATACGCCTTCGTAAGCTGCTTAACCAGTCCGATCAGCTCCGGGCGACGCGGATGATTCTCCGGCAAAATCTCAAGTACATCCACCAAGGCCATGCCGTACCAGCCGATCGCGCGGCACCAGAATTGCGATGAGTGATGGGTGACGGGATCGGCCCAGGGCTGCTGTCCGCTTTCGTCGTACGCGTGATAAAGCAATCCCGTTTTGGGATCGTTCACGTGTTTCTGATAAAGATCGAGCTGCTTCGTGGCTTCGTCGTTCGCGTATTGGCTGTCGTTGAAGGTCTGGCCATAGCGCACCAGCAGCGGCATCGACATATAAATTCCGTCGAGCCAGGTCTGCCATGCTCGCGAAGGATTGTCCGCGTGCCAAAACGCGCCTTCATGCGTTCGCGGATAGGTATTCAGACGCTCGCGAATCTGTGTAGCTGCGGTGTGGTAGCGCTCGTCTTTGGTTTCGCGATAGAGCGCGACCAGCAGATTCCCCGAGAGCATCGAATCGAGGCTGTCAAGCTTGGGCTTGAGGTGGCCGTCAGTATCGAGATGCGAATCCACCCAGCCCTTGATGAAATTCAAATAGGCGGGATTATGAGTCCGCTTATAGACGAGGTACTCGCCCCAGAGAAACAGCCCGCGCGGATACGCCCAAGATCCGAAATCTGCAGGCGAATTGAACTGGCGCATCACGGTTTCAATCGCAGCTTGCGAGTAGTCGAAATTCGCGGGCGCCGGCAATCGGGAGGAATCGACGGGATTGCGAACCTGCGGCGCGTAGTCTTTGGAAAAGTTATTGCGCGAATTGGTGAGGTCGAACGAGCCGTCCGAGTGCGCAAGTACCTTGATGTAATTGCCTTCGGCATCGCCGGTGTTGGCGATCAGGTTGTCGCGGCTGTTATGCGCTTTATCGGAATCGGCTGCGTAATGAAGCTGCCAAAGATCTTCGAGGCCTGACGATTCGTGCACAGTCTGCCACGCGTCTGGACTGCCTCCTTTATGCGCTCCATTGTTCATTATTGCCACTCGCGGATGCAGCGCGCGCAACAGAGCTCTGGTATTCGACTGGTCCCAGCCGTGATGGCTCACTAAGTAGAGATCAACCTTGCCTACCTTGCTATTCGGGCAAACCAGCTCGATCTCCTTCTTCTTGGTTAGATCGCCGAGATCGATGAAGCGGAATTTGCCGTACGTGATGAGCACTCCGAGTGAAGCCGAGTTCTCGGTCGGATCATCTGCTGGTGCAGGCTCGGTCCCGCAAACATCGTTAGGCTGACCTGCCCCGGGAAGAGGGCTGGAAATCTCATTTCGTCCAGCCGTGAGAACCACGACGTTCAGTCCCGATATAGGAATGCGATCGCCTGGCTTTACGGTCAGTCGTTTTGCACCTGTCTTCGCGATCGTGGCCGTGTAGTTGGCGAAGTCTTGTTTGACGTTGGCTGCATCTTCAAGATTCTCGCCATGATCGACGAAGGTTCCGATCTTCACTTTTTCGGCAAGCTGAGGCACGCCTCCTACGTGATCTGCGTGGTAGTGCGTGATCAGCACGTAGTCGAGCTGCTGCACGCCGGCCAGTTTCATGGCGGCAACGATGCGGTCGGCATCGCGACCGTTGAAGCCGGCCCAGCCAGTGTCGACGAGCATCGATTGTCCGCTGGGGCTGACCAGCAGCGTCGCTTGCCCGCCTTCAACATCGATGGAATAGATCTGCAGTGCGGGTTGCGCTTGACCAGAGGCGAAGACAGCCCCTAAAAAAAAGATGCAGAGAAACAGGCAAATTTGTTTGGTTCTGGATCGCATGGTTCCTTATCCAAGTGGATCGAGTGGAATGGAGCGCTCCTGGTGACGTGCCGCGCTCGAATTCCCTACTCCAACTTCAACAGCTACTCCGCCGTCTTCACTTTCACGACGAAGTACAGCAGCGTGCCTTCGACGTCCTTCATCCAGTGCGGTACGCCCGCAGGGATCACCATGGCGTCGCCTGCTGAGAGCCGCCGCGTCTGGCCGCCTTCGATGGAATCGCCGCGCGGCTCTTCCGGATTCGTGGCTTTCTCGCCGATGACTTTGCCCCCGGTCACGATATTCGTGCTGCCCTGTACGATATAGAAGACGTCGGTGTAGCTGCGGTGAATCTCGACGTTTCCCGATTCGGTACGATGGGCGGTCATCACTTTGTAACTCTGTTCAGTGAGCAATGTGGCGCCTTTCGCGAACGATGCGGCAAGGTCATCTTTGGAGTAGTACTTCACGGAATCGGATGAAGCTGAAGCGTTTGTCTGTACGCTGGTAGGCGGAGCTGGTGTCTGCGTCATGGCCATAGTGCTGAGGAACACTAACAGCAGCATGCCTGTTTTGGGAATAAGATTTTGCATTGTTTCGGCTCCCGAAATTTTCACACTCCGAAATGGCAGGCCAGAGTGCGCAACGAGTGTACGGAATCATCGCAATAAAATCTTCAACAGATTTAAGAGTTTCGTAATGCGAGACACGCAATGAGTGTGGCCAGCGAAACGCGAGTGTCTTATGACGAGCTGCAGAGCACGCTCGCTGCGATTTTGCGCGAGCTTGGTTTCTCGGACGATCGGGCGCAACTTTCTGCTCGGCTGTTCGCTGACGCCAGTCGCGATGGCGTGGCCTCGCACGGGCTGAATCGTTTTCCAAGATTTGTCCGCGGAATTCGCAGTGGGTTGGTAGATCCTCGAGCCGTTCCCATCCTGGTGTCCCGATTCGGAGCTCTCGAACGCTGGGATGGACAACGCGGTCCGGGCAATCTCAACGCTTACTCAGCCATGCAGCGGGCTATAGAACTCGGACGCGAACACGGAGTCGGCTGTGTAGGGTTAGGGAACACCAATCACTGGATGCGCGGCGGAAACTACGGCTGGCAGGCGGCAGATGCAGGCCTGATTGGAATTTGCTGGACGAACACAATGCCCAACCTGCCGCCATGGGGATCTAGCGATCCGCGACTGGGCAATAATCCCATCATCATCTCCGTCCCACGCAAAACCGGGCACGTTGTTCTTGACATGGCAATGTCGCAGTTCTCCTACGGAGCCATCGAATCGTATCGCCTGAAGCAGCAATTGCTTCCCGTTCCGGGCGGATTCAACATTGAAGGCGAGCTGACGCGTGATCCCGCGGAAATCGAACACTCGCAGCGCGCGCTGCCTGCGGGCTACTGGAAGGGATCGGGAATGGCGCTGATGCTCGACATGATTGCCACCATGTTGGCGGGTGGTAGCGCTACGCATCAGATTCCCGCAGATTCAGAACGGGAAACGGCGCTCTCGCAGGTGTTCATAACCATCGATCCTTCGAAAGTCGGTGGGGCGCAGCAAATTGCCGACGAGATCATCGACGATCTGCACGGAGCAACCTCTTCGGGCGAGGCAACTGTGCGTTATCCGGGAGAGCAGGTTCTGAAGATTCGGAGCGAGAACATGGAGTGCGGGATTCCGGTGAATGCTGCGATTTGGGAAGAAGTGCGCGGGTACAAACAGAACCGGCGGCGGTAGCCGGTGGGCCGGAGTTGGCCGAATGGCCAATTCCGGGTCACACGATGCTGATCGAGATCTCGAAACGCGCAGCCGCGAAACACGCGGCTGCCCCACCGCCTACCGGCGCCGTTTCCGTTGAGCATCGGGCACCCGCCTGCAAGTCGGCAACCTTGCCCGACAACAACGACCTGGCTTATCGATCCTGCACCTTTCCGTGGTCCCGATCCTGGAAGCCCGAAGCGCCGTGCGAGTTGCCGTTTCCGCCTGAATCTCTGCTGGGCATCGGACGCGATTGAGGCTGTGCCGCTCGCTGTGCGGGCGGTGCCGGACGCGAATTTCCACGATCCGCCTGCACTGGACGCTGCGCCTGCTGTACGGGAGCGCTCGGCGCAGAATACGACGGCTGACGCATCTGCCGCTGCGGCATCGGATAATCGCGTTGATTATTCGCTTGCGGCTGCTGCATCACTGGCTGTGGACGGTTCGTAATTCCCTCGCGCGGCCTGGGCACATCTCGATCGGACTGCTGCTGCGAAGCTGCCGGCGCCTGATAGACAGGCTGCGACGGACGTTCCATTCCGGAATTCATGCCGTTGCCCTGCCCATTGTTCGCAGGTTGAGACGGCGGACGCGCCACCTGGCGATTGCCCCAGTTTCCGTCTTGATTTGGGCGGCTCATGACTGGGCCATGCGCTTGCTGGCCGCCATTGTTGGCATTGCTGCTGTTCCCGTTACCGCTGTTGGCGTTCTGTCCTTGGCCGTTGTTCCAATAGGGGTTATGGCCGCGGTTACCGCGGTCATCGCTCGCCTGAGAGCTTTGGCCTGGGTTGGGCTGGTTATTACTCGCGGAGCTTGGCTGCGCGTTGTCGTTGTTGGATGGACTGGATGGACCAGACGGACGCGGATAATTGGCTGAACCGGAAGCGCTTTCGTGCGGTACTCCGGCCCAATCCGGACGGCCTCTTCGGCCATTGTTTCCGTTATCGTTGCCACTGCCGTTTCCGTTTCCATTACCGTTATGGGCGTTCTGGTTCTGGTTGCCATTGCCATTCTGCTGGCCGGAGTTTCCAGGCTGATTGTTCCCTGCAGAACTCGGCTGCGAGTGGTCACCATCCGACCAACGCGGCGGACGAGGATAGCGCGGCGAATCCGAAGAGCCTTCGTGCGGAACGCCAGCCCAGTCTGGACGGCCTCCTCGGCCATTGTCGTCGTCGTTGCCATTGTTCCCGTTATGGGCATTCTGATTTTGGCCATTCTGATCATGGCCATTGTTCGCGTTCTGCTGCCCATGGTCATCATCGCGACCACGGCCAGGATGCGGGAAGTCACGTCCGCGATCTGCTACCGGATCACGCCGACCGTCATCGCTTCCACTGCGACCATGATCAGCATCGTTGCCGCGTCCGTAGCCGTGATTCGAAGCATCGTTGTCGCCGTGCTGCGGATTTGGCGTGTGACCATTGGCACGATGATCGTCGTTGTTCCATGGACGACCGTTGTCGCCGCGACGAGGCTCAAATGGCTCGTGCCTCGGAGGCGGCGTCATCTTCACTACCACCGGACGCTGATTGATGCGCTCCGGAATTCTCGCGCGCTCGCCGGCGTGTACCCCGAGAACGCTGTCGTGTGAAGGAGCACATGATGGAGCAGCTGCCACCCATCCGTCATGATGATCGCGCCAGTCGGCATCGTGCCCAATGAACACGGTGTGATTCACCGGGCGCGAATTCACAATTACTTCGTTATTCACCACCGTAGTGCCGAATGACTGGTTTACGTAGTGGATATTCGTGATATGGACGTTGTTGACGTTGTAGTACGTGTTGGTCACATACGTGATGTTGGTGATTCGCGTGTTGCTGACGTTCACGGTTTCAAAGTATCCGCGGCTCACGTGATACGACGGAATGTATGGCTCACCGTATCCCAGTGGGAACCATCCGATACCAGCTCCGCTGCTGCCTATCCAGGCAACCAGCGCAGGTGCATAAACAGGACGCACGTATGCCGGTCCAGGAGCCCAGGCCCAAGCTCCGGAGAAAAATACCCATCGCCCATAATGGAACGGAGCAAATCCCCAGGGTGCATCGTCAACCCACGTCCAGCCCCAGGGCGCAATCCACACCCAGTGACCAACGCTGTAGGGCTCCCATCCTGCAGCGACGACCGGGACCCAAACGCGTCCATAGGTTGGGACCTCGCGCCACGTGCCGTAGCCATCGAGATCTTCGTAACCCACAACGTCGGGCGAAACGTAGCGTACGGAAGCGATATTGGCTTCGCGATCGGTGCGCACCTGGCACCACTCATCAAATCCGTCCGGACGAGGCGCACCATACATCGCATGCATCAGCGACATGCCATCGCTGAAGCGGACCTGTTTATGGGAATCGATCTTCACGGCCTCGCCATTGCCGGTGGCAATGCCTCTGCCTTTCCAGATGGTCACTAGAGTCGTGTCAGATTGGGAATCCACGTCAAAGCGGTACGCGCCTGGTTTGGTCAACGTAAACGCCATGTTCGGCGTATCGACTTCGTAGATTTCGCCGTTGTACAGACGCGTGACATCGAGGTTCAGCGTGCCCTGATCGAGTTCGAGCTGCACGGCGTTGTCGGAGAGGTTCGTCAGCGTAAGGCTGGTCTCGCTGTTCATGCGCATCGCGGCATTGCCAAGGCGCAGTTCCGCGCGCGAGTCCTTGTCGGTCCACAGGCGATCGGCGGTTGTCATGGGCCGGTTGACCGTTGCCTCCGCCCAGTCGTTCACGCCGCCGGGCTGCATCGAGACCTGTCCGCTGATGTACTTCAAGCGCGCGACGCGCGATGGCGGATCAGCTTCGGCAAACAGCGCTGCCGTGGTAGACGCTGCGAACAGCGCCACAAAAGCTGCAAAGACGAATTGCCGGAGGTTTTTCATATTTCTAGCTCCTCTCCAAGACCCGTCTTCTACCAATTTGGGACGTGGTCTTTTGGCCTGCACTTCTGAAAACCCAGAGACTCACAGACTGTTCTGGGATTTTTGGGCACCTGGCTGGGTTACTTCGGTTATTCGGTGAGGACGCGTTTTTGCGACTTCAGCCGAAAAAACATCAGCCGGAGCTTTTTGGGGGAGGGCCGTTTCGAGCGTAAAGCTCTACAAAATGCAGAAATCTCGGGGGGATAAGGACATACTGGCCCGGGATTGCGCACGGCGGCAAATTACCGAAGCTATGGGAGTGCATTGGCCGTCTGGACAGAACCGCCGCCGGTCGGCGGTGGCGACAGCCGCATGTACACTGGACATCGATTCTTCACGATGTCCACTCACCCCCTCAACACCATCTCCGACATGATGGAGCAGTACGCCGACGATGCGGTGCGGCTCGCGCCTGAATTCGGCGTCACGCTTGACTATTCGGAATCCAGCCTTGAGGCTCTCGAACGCATTCTGAATCGGCTCGCCGAGACATTTCCTAGTTCCGAAACGGAACTGCGCTCAGAAGAGTCGATGCAGAAAGAGATCGATTCCGTCTCCCGCATCTGGGGTGGATACTTCGGCGAGACCATCCGGCGGCTTTGGGGCGGGGCATGGGGTGTTGAAACCTATCCGGGGACGGTTGCCCCTGTTATCTCAGTCGACGTTGGCGGAGCCAAGCTCTTTCCCGTTATGAAAATCTATCGTCGGCTCACAAAAGGCGAGGATGAGAACGTGTGGCGCTTTTACCAGATGGTACGGGCGAAGGTTTCGGAGGGAAGAAAGCAGTGAGGCGGCTACAGACACTTAGCAATCGGCAGCAGTCAATAAAACTGTTTTTTCGAAGTCTGTCATCCTGAGCCCTGATTTTGGCCGAAGGATCTCCGGCGATGCTGATAACTTAATTGCTGCCGGCGAGGCTGTTCCACCAGGAACCTGGCCTATGGCCGAGAAAGTGCAAATTCCATCGTAAGCATCGCGGGAGATCCTTCGGCCAAAAACCGGGCTCAGGATGACAGCTCAAAGAGACCCTGATACGTAGCCTTGTTCTGCCGCTGCCTACCGGCTCGCTTCGCTCTTCCGAATCTCCGCGATCGTTTGATCGGCCTGCTGTTTCATTCCGGCTTGCAGATAGGACCGGGCTAGCCCGCGCAAGGGCTCAAGTTCGTTTGGGTGGATCTGTGCCGCCTTCTTGTAAAACAAGATCGCGTTCTTTGGCTCGTTGTGTTTTTCGTAGATGCTCGCGAGCGCGATCTGCGCGTCGTACAGATTCGGATCCAACTGGACCGCTTGCCGGTAATGGGCGATCGCCTCGTTGTCCTGATTGAGCTGCTGCAGCGCGCGGCCCAGCAGCACCTGGCCGTAGGCGTTCTGCGGCTGGAAAGGAAGCGATTTGGTCAGCAGGTCGCGGGCGCCGATCGCGTCTCTCTCTTTCAACTCAATGGACGCAAGCACATTGATGGCGATGTCGTTGCGAGGATCCTGATCGAGCAATTGGCGCATGTATTTGGCGGCTTCGGCGTCGTTGCCCTGGTAGTACAGGGCCGTCCCCAGGACCGCCAGCACGTCGTCCCGATTTGGGAGATGTCGCAAAGCGAGCCGCGCCTCCTTTTCCGCCTGGGCAAACTGCGAAGCTCCGAGCGCCTCCTCAGCATTAGCCAAATGTACGAGCGGCTCTCCATGCCGCTGCGCCGCGAGGGCGAACGGCACCATCGCGGCAAACGGCACGATGAGACTGATGGCGCGAAGGGGACGTTGAATACTCGCGCCGGCACGTCGTGTGAGGCTGAGCAGGAGGCCCATGAGGAGGCCGCAGACAAGGCCGCCAACATGCGAGGCATTATCGATTCGCGGAAGGATGCCGATGAGCAGCGTGAGCACAGCTCCCTGCACCAGGCTACGCATGGTCGATCGCAGTGTTTCCTTAGGCAAGGGCAGGCGGGCAAACTTCAGCACGCTGACCTCGGCTCCCAGAATTCCCATAATGGCACCGGACGCGCCTGCACCTACTACCATCGGATTCCAATAGACGCTGGTGATTGAGCCGGCGATCGCACAGACGAGATAAACGCCGACGTACAACCACGTCCCCAGGATGGCCTCGGCCAGCGTACCCAGCACCCAGAGCGCCCACATGTTCATGATGAGGTGCGCGGCTCCAATGTGGACGAACGCCGAGGTGATGATTCGCCACCACTGGTTGTGAAGCAGAACTTTGTCGCCCGAATCGCCGCCCCAGCGAATGAGTTGCTCAACCGTAGGCCCAGAGACAGGCACGTGATTCAGCATCATGACAATGAACACCGCGACGTTAATGCCGATCAACACCGTGCTCGCAGGAAATCGTCGAACGTAGTCGGAGATATTCGGACGCCGCCGTTGCGGCGGGGCTTGGGCGCTAATCAACCGGCATTCCGGGCAGAAGTATTCCCCGGTTTGCGCGGTTTGAAGTTGGGCGCCGCAGTTGGGGCAGGTGGGCAAGAGTGATGTCCTTCTGTATTGGACGAAATGCGGAAACGGCAATGGGCAATAAGCAATAGGCGATAAGCAAAATCAAAACGCGCAATGACTATCCGGTTGAGAAACAATGCACGAGCAGTGGTTCTGGCCTACTGCCTATCGCCTACTGCCTATTGCCTATTGCCGCTTCCCCTCGCATCATAGACGATGCACTCGCCAACTCTTCCCTGACCTCTTAGAATCGACTCATATCTCAACCCCCGAGGAGATTCCGTGCCCCAGACTGAAGCTCTCGAAGCGCCTGCCACTGTTACGCAATCTGATGTGAAGCCTGTTCACCGAGCCATTCTGAGTGTGACTGACAAGACCGGCATCGCCGACGTCGCGCGCGGCCTGGAGAAACTCGGAGTAGAACTGGTTTCGACTGGTGGCACGGCGAAGTTGCTCCGCGATTCCGGCATTCGCGTGAAGGACATCTCTGAGCTGACGGGTTTCCCGGAGATGCTCGATGGGCGCGTCAAAACGCTCCATCCAAAAGTCCACGGCGGCATTCTGCATATCCGGGAGAATGAAGCTCATCGGCAGGCAGTCACCGACCATGACATTCCGGCCATCGATATGGTCGTGGTGAACCTCTACGCATTTGAGAAGACGGCAGCAAAGCCCGGAGTCACGTTCGAGGAGATCATCGAAAACATCGACATCGGCGGCCCATCGATGCTGCGCTCTGCGGCAAAGAATTTTCAAGATGTTGCAGTAGTGACTTCGCCATCGGATTACCCGCAGATCCTTGATGAACTCCGCAGCTCCGGCGGCCTTTCGCTCGAGACAAAATGGAATCTGGCAAAGAAAGCTTTTGCCATGACCGCGGCTTACGATTCGGCCATCAGCTCCGCGCTGGAGGCCATTTCGGCTCCTGGCGAACTCCCCTCGCGTGGCGACCAGTTCCCCTCCCGCCTGCGGCTCTCATTGTCGAAATCGGCCGACCTTCGCTACGGCGAGAACCCACACCAGAAAGCTGCGGTGTATTCCGACGGTTCTGGCCTCGGCATTGCTAATGCCCGTCAGCTCCAGGGAAAAGAGCTCTCATATAACAACCTGGTCGATCTGGATGCGGCATGGGAGCTTTGCCGCGAGTTCGACGAGCCTATGTGCGCGATCATCAAGCACACGAATCCGTGTGGAGCGGCGACTGGTCCCGATATTGTCACTGCGTACAAGCGCGCGCTCGAAGCTGATCCGGTCTCGGCCTTTGGAGGCGTAATCGGAATCAACCGCGAAATCGATGAAGCTGTCGCCGAGGAGATTGCAAAGCTCTTCGTTGAAGCCATCGCCGCTGCGGAATACTCGGCTGGAGCTCTCTCGCGATTCTCGGCTAAGAAGAATCTTCGCCTCCTTCAAGTCCGTCCGTCGGAGCAGACCACCGTTCTCAAGCAAGTCTCGGGTGGCGCGCTCCTGCAGGATGCTGACGTTCACCAGCTCTCTCGCTCTGATCTGAAGGTCGTGAGCAAACGCCCGCCCACCGAAGAAGAGCTTTCTGCTCTCCTCTTCGCCTGGAAAATCTGCAAGCACGTCAAATCGAATGCCATTGTCTACGCCCGCAAAGGCCAGACGATCAGTGTTGGCGCGGGACAGATGAGCCGAGTGGATTCCTGCAAGTTCGGCGCTGCCAAGGCGGTTCTGCCGCTGAAAGGGACGGTCGCCGCCTCCGACGCCTTCTTCCCCTTCCCCGACGGCGTGGAGGAGATCGCCCGCGCGGGGGCAACCGCCGTAATCCAGCCAGGCGGCTCGGTGAGGGACGGAGAGGTGATCGAAGCCGCCGACCGGCTGGGACTAGCGATGGTATTCACCGGGGTACGGCACTTCCGTCACTAGAGCTTGCGTCTTAAAAGCCTGCTCAGGCGTACAATTTAGGAAGGGTAAGTCTGTCCATCACATGGGCGTCGCGAGGCTGCAGCTCTGCATCGAAATAGTCAAACTGCGGATTCGCCAGTCGCGCATCCAAATACTTCGGGAGTTGAAGCTTCTCTTCTTAATCGATCCACATGACCAGTTTCGGTGTACGCCTGTCTTCTCTTGTAGTTATTAGCTCTTTATTCGGCTTCGCTCAAGCTCCCACGAATCAGAATCCCGGAGTCACTCCGCCGGCCAAAGCGCCCGCCGCACAGGTTCCGCAGAATGCGCCCACCAATCAGAATCAGGCGCCGGACACGGTTGCTCCTCCGGCAAAAAAAGGACAGCAACCGCAGCCCTCAGCCAGCAAGCCCGCGACGGACACCACGCCGCCTGCAGAGCGCGATCGCGCGCAGGCCTACTATCACTACGCGCTCGCTCACATGTACGAAGAGATGGTTTCGGTTTACGGCCACTCCGAGTACGCGAGTAAGGCGATCGACGAATACAAACTGGCACTGCAGAACGATCCCGGCTCAGAAGAACTGAATGCCGGCCTCGCCGAGCTCTATTTCAAAACGGGACACATTCGCGACGCCGTCACCGAATCGCAGGAGATCATCAAGCGCGATCCGAATAATCTCGACGCGCGCAAGCTTCTGGGCCGCATTTATCTGCGCTCGCTCGGGGATATTCAAGGTGGAGCGCAATCTTCAGACATTCTGAAGCTGGCCATCGAGCAGTTCAGCCAGATCACGCGGATCGAGCCTGACAACATCGACGACCATCTGCTGCTCGGCCGTCTTTACATCATCGACAAGGATTATCTGAAGGCGGAGGGCGAGTTTAAGGCAGCGCGCAAGATTCAGCCCGATTCGGAAGAAGCAGTCATCAACCTCGCTTACCTGTACAACGAAGAGGGCGACAACAAGAAAGCCGTCGATATCCTGCAATCCCTTCCCGATGCGGCGCGCAGCGGCAAGCTTTACGCCGTGCTCGGCTACACCTACGAGCAGCAGAAGGACTACAAGCAGGCGATCGTCTCCTACAAGCACGCCATCGATCTCGACAAAGACAATCTCGACGCGCAGCGTGGGCTCGCCAACAGCTTGCTTGGGGACAACCAAATTGACGCTGCGCTGGAGCAGTACAAGCAGGTCGCGGATTCCGATCCCCAGGACGCGCAGGCTTATCTGAAGATGAGCGAGATCTATCGCCGGGAGGGCAAGTACACCGACGCGATGGCGACGCTCAAGAAAGCCGACTCGCTGGTGCAGGACTCGCTCGAAGTTCCGTACAACGAAGCGTTGATCGACGAGGCGCAAGGAAAATACGACGAAGCCATCCAGATCCTCTCGGATCTCATCGACAAGAACCAGAAGCCAGTTGCGACCTACAGCAGCAGCGAGCGCAACAATCGCTCGGTATTTCTCGAGCGCTTAGGTTCGATCTATCGCGAGACCGGACGCGATCAGCAGGCCATCGATACCTTCCGCAAGATGCTTGAGCTCGGCGACGATAGTGCCAAGCGCGGCTACGGGCAGATTATCGACACGTATCGCGACCAAAAGCAGTTCAATCAGGCCGTCGCCACTGCTCAGGAAGCGGTCAAGGCGATGCCGAAAGAGACCGACATGCGCCTGGTACTTGCCGGTCAGCTTGCCGATAACGGCAAGGCCGATGAAGGCATCGCGATGGCCAAAGATCAGCTCAAGGGCGGAGCCGATGATCGCGACGTTTACCTGGCCATCTCGCAAATTTATGCTCGCCTGCGCCGCTGGTCGGACGCAGAACAAGCGCTCGATAAAGCCAGTGCGCTCTCCAATAAACCCGAGGACAAGAAGGCCGACAACTTCCTCCGCGGATCATATTTAGAGCGGCAGAAAAAATACGAGCCGGCTGAAGAGATGTTCCGCAAGGTTTTGGCAAACGATCCTCGGGATGCCGGGGCCCTGAACTATCTCGGCTACATGCTCGCCGATCGCGGCGTGCGCCTCGAAGAAGCTCTCCAGCTCATCAAGCGCGCCGTGCAGGAAGAACCGCAGAACTACGCTTACCTTGACTCACTTGGGTGGGCCTACTTCAAGCTCGGCAATTACGAACTCGCGGAAGAAAACCTTCGCAAGGCCATGGACCGCAACAGCACCGATCCCACGGTTCACGATCACATGGGCGAGGTCTATGCCAAGACAGGGCGCCTGAAGCTCGCAGCTGCTCAATGGGAGCGTGCGCTCGAAGAGTGGAACCGTTCGCTCCCGGCGGATGTCGAGACTAACGACGTGGCCCGCGTTCAGAAACAGCTTGAAAGCACCAAGGTCCGGCTGGCTAAGCAGCAGGGCGGCGACAAAGAGTAGCGGAACCGCCGCCGGTAGGCGGTGGGCCGGAGATGGCCGAATGGCCAGCTCCGGTTCTACCAATCTCCAGATCACATGCATGAACCGCAGCCGGTTCTGTTGTCACGTGGCGGCTGCAAACTGCTCTTTCCAATTCTGAAACGGCTCGCGCGTGGATTTGCGAAAGCCGTCGATCAGCTCGCGAACCTTTTTCCGACGCGAAATGAGCTGCTCGATCAGACGCTCCATTTCGGTGAGACTTGAGCCGTACCACTCCGGCGGCACTGATTCGGCAAGCTCCCAAAGCACTCGCGGATCGAAGTCCTCGATGCGCGAGAGCCAGGGCTCGAACGACTCCCATCCACTCACCCCGGCATAGACTTCGTTCCGCGGATAGACACCACGGAGCGGGGAATCCGGAAAATCCCAGTCGCCTGCATTGAAGCAGTAGCCCTGATCGATGAACGTCGCGGTGTACTTCTTGTCACGAGTCTTCTTCCAGAACACCGCCTGTCGGCCATTGGTGTTGCAGGTCCATTTATCCAGGGCGAGCATGCCGGCGAAGTCGTTTAGATTGCGCACGCGATCGAGCGCCGAAGCCGGCAAGTAGTCGAAGACCGTGCCTTCGAGCGGCTCGATCACGAATCGGATCGCCAGCGCGAGCCCGTGTTGACAGGGAACATTCGAGGATCCGGTGCGGATCCGCAGCTCGGAAGTGTTCTCAATCAACCACGAGCTTACCTCGATCAGTTCCGTTACAGGAACGGGCAGCCCGATGCGCTCGGCGATGCGCGTCGCCAAGAGTTCATTCGCGAGCACGCGAACGTGCTGAGGATTGTTCTGGAACTTGACGATGTAGTAGCGGCCATCGTCGGCGTACATAAGATGGCTCTGAGCGCCTCCACGCATGGGACGCAAGTGCTGTTTGGCCCGGATCACGGTAAGGGAAGGATGATAACTGATAGCCGAAAATTGAAAACAGGATTATCGTTCGGCTGGCTCTGCGGCGTAGCCCTTCATGAATTCTTCCACGCTGCGAACGTAGACATCCGCAAGGTCCACAACGGGGCGACGTTTCTGGATCAGCTTCTTGGTGTCTGGCAGCTCCCATCCGATGGCGCGCATAATGGCCAACGTCATCATTGGCGCGCGATGCACGCCGGCGGCGCAGTGAATGAAGACTTTGCCATTTGGGTGTTCCAGGGCCTCGAGCGCGAACTCTACGCCGCGCTGGAATAGCTCGGGGGGCTTGAATTGGAAATCATCGTCAGTCGGATTCCAAAGAACGCGGACGCCATAGGGCACGCCCAGATGGCGATCATCGAACTCGATTTGCATGTTGATGATGTGGGTTACGCCCTGGTCCACCACCTCCAGCATTTTCAGCTCGTTCCAGATGCCTCCCCCGACAGCAATGCGGTCGGTCACCCACGTCATGTCCATACGATTCCAGCTTACAACATGCGATGGAGCGCTTAGCCGCGAACTGCCTTGTCGGCTAGCATGACTGGGATGTCATCCACGATGGGATAGATCAAGCTGCAGCGTTCGCAGCGCAGCCCATTCTTGTCGGTGGTGAGCTTCACCGGCTGTTTACAGGATGGGCAGACGAGAATGTCGAGCAATTCCTGGGAAACTGCCATAGAGATAGTGTAATTCGCGCTACTTTTTCTTCCAGCTCTTGCCGGCATCTAGCGTGATCCAGCTTCCATCAGGAGTAATCACCGTGAGCACGTTTGCGCGATCAAGATTAAGCGTGTTGATGGGCAATTGCCACGGGCCTTCAACTTTGGTCCAGGTCTCGCCAGCATCGGAGCTGTGAAAAAGCACCGGACGCTGCTGCCATTCCTTTGCCGACAAGTCTGGCTGTGATCCCGCCGCCCACACCTCGATTCCCTGCGCTGCTACGGCCCGAATCGATACTCCCGGCGCTGGCTCGATCGAAATAAACCGGCCATCTCCAGACTCGCGCTGCAGCTTGCCGTTCGACGAGATCGTCCAGTGAGCAATTGGCGTAAACGCGTTGATCGCGCGGGTGCGGACCGGTCCGCCAATTGCGGAGGATGCGACGGACTTCATCTCGGCCGTTGAGGCAGGCTGTTGCTGCAAGCTCACCGTCGCTGGACCGTTGAACGTTGACTTGTCCACTTTCCCCGCACTCCCGGCTGTCTCCACTTGAGCCTTCGACTGAGCTTCGAGCCTTAGTTGGGCAGGAGCAGCGGGAGCTCCCGAGGCCGCAGAACGCGGAGCTGCGGCAATATCAAAGATGTTCGCCTTCGCATCTGCAGGTGCTACCGGCAGAGGGGTGGGGGGCGGTGCCACTTTGTTGGAAGCCATGTACCCATCGGCGACATTTGGGAAGGCGAACCGAGTCGTGGGACGCGAGCCCGCTACCAGGCCGCCGAGAACTGCGCCACGTTGTGCTTTCTTCAATTGCGGCTCTACCTTGCTCGGAGAGGCATCGGCCACGATGTCAGGTTGAGAATTGGCTCTGCCCGGATGCGCAGCTTTCGCCCCGCTTTTGGTCGCTTCAGAATTTTGTCCGATTGCAGGCTGCGCAGCAGGCGCAACGGATTTCTCCTGCGTTGGAGCAGGAAGGGATGCCGTAACGGCTGGTCGATTCTGATGCTCGTACGAGAGCACGCCTACCCCGATTGCAACCGCCACTGTCGCTGCCGCAGACGCCCATCTCAAGGCCATTGGAAATCTGAGGCTATGGCTGCGAGATGGCAGCGCCACTGCAGTGACTTGCTCGGCTGAAGTAGCAAGCGAAACCGTCTGCCGGCAGACTGGGCACGCAGCCAGATGTGACAGAACCCGCTGCCTCTCTGCGGCGTGCAGTCCCTGCTCAGCGAACGCGGTCAGCGTATCCGCCGAAGGGTGCTCGGCCTCGACGGCCACCTGCTCCGCCGCGAGCCGCTGTTTCAGGATGTTGCTCAGACGATCCAAACTGCCTCAATTCTGCTGGTTAATGGTTGAACGCCGGAATGTCCGCTTCTTGCGCCGCGATCAGCAACTCACGAGGAGTTTTCTGCCGGAGGCTGCAGCCGCGAACGCACATCCAGCGCGAAATCGCGAACGTCGGCCTCAAGCGCCTCCTCTGCCTGCCGACGGCTCATACCGCGGTGTTCCAGATCTTTGCGGATGCGCT
>DATEMI010000326.1:0-3193 GCA_035275665.1 Terriglobales bacterium
CATGATGGCTGAACGGGTCGGCGTGCATTGACATTCGACGTTGTAGTTGTTGAAACGAATGCCCTCCTTCGCGAGCTCGTCGATGCGAGGCGTGGGTGTAAGCCCGCCGTAGCAGCCAAAATCGCCCCAGCCAACATTATCGACGAGAATGAACACAATGTTGGGTTTGTTGCCCGCCGCAGAACCGGCAGACGCTCGTTGATTTTGCCCGGTCGCACTGCTTCGCGGTTGAGCTTTGGCGTGGGAAAGGCACAGCAACGTAATCGAAACAATGGCCACGGCCGACACCGTCAAAGGCCCCAATGTCAAGATGGTTGCCAAACGCGCCTGACGTTTCATATTACCCACGCTTGCCCTTCAATAACGATTCGCCTTTTAATACACTCGGAACGGAATGTCTACAGGACTTTAGGGCTACCGCATGATCCCAAACTGTGAATTTATCAGGTCCGCCGAGGTTCCGGTAAATCGTCGTGTAAAGTAATTGGAAATCAGCACAGACATTCTCAGCAAAGCCTAATAGAGTTTGGAATATGGGTCTCATCGCCGTCATTTTGTTTGTCGTCCTCGTGGGGGTCGCGTTATCAGGAGGACTCCTGGGCCGGCACCTTCCCGCGGAGCAGCTGAGCGCGGAGTCTAAAGATGTAGTGAAACTTTCGCTTGGCCTTGTCGCGACAATGACTGCAATACTCCTGGGTCTGCTCATCAGTTCAGCCAGGAGCACGTTCGACAGTACCCAAAGCGACGTGATCCAGATGGCTGCGAAGGTTGCTTTGCTGGATCGTGTGCTAAAGCTCTATGGACCGGAGGCAATGGACGCACGCCGTGCTCTTCGGGACGCAGTTGCGGACGGAGTCAGCCGGATTTGGCCAACGGAGCGAAGCGGTCCAGCCCAGTTGAACCCCAACCAGCAGATGGGGGACGTTGTTTACGTCGCCATTCAGCAGCTCTCACCACATGACGAGACACAACGTACTCTTAAGACACAGGCCACCACTCTTATGGTGCAACTCGGCGAGCTTCGCGTGCTACTGCAAGCGCAAGCGATTCCTTCGGTGTCAAAACCGCTATTGATTGCGTTGTTGTCGTGGCTGGTGGTTATCTTTTTTGGCTTTAGCCTGCTCGCGCCGGCCAATGCGACGAGCACTCTCGCTTTAGTGGCTGGCGCGTTTTCAGTTGCCTGCGCAGTTTTTATAATCTTTGAACTCAGCTATCCATTTGCGGGAGTGATCCGAATTCCCAGCCAGCCGATGAGGAACGTGCTGAGTCAACTTGCAAAATAGCCGTAACAGCCGCCTTATAGTTTTCATCGTCGCACCTGCATTGCAACAACGGTTATTCGACTGCCGTGTGCTGTTTTCCACTCCTCTCGAAATTCCTTAACTCGCTGCTGTTTGTTACGCTTCTCCTACTTGCGTGTGACAGGCTAGCGGCAGCTGAACCGCCGCCTGAGAATCCGGCGGTGGAAGACGAACTGAAACAACTAAACGATCAGACTATCATTCAGTCTCGGGTATTTGTGGACACAGAGTGGGACCACTTCAATCACGGCGCAGAAAAGGCGACGTGGACGCTGGAAGGGTTGTGGGGATGGCGTGCTAGTGAATGGCAGGATTGGGCGGTAGGACTCAGCTTGCCCTTTGTTTATGACCGACTTGATGAACCATCGGGCCACGCTGATATAGGCGGGATCGGTGATATTGAGGTCGGGGGAGGCACTGCGTTTCGCCTCAACAACACGTGGCGCACAGGTGGCCGCATCGTGTTGCATACTGACACGGCTTCGGACCCGGCGATAGGCGACAAGGTCTGGGGACTAAAACCATTTTGGGCGATCGCCCACGACTTCACAAAGTGGTTCACGTTGAGCTTCAGTGCGGAGTATAACCATTCGATTGCTGAACAACACAATGTCGCGCCGCAGCGCCACCTGGACTTATCTTTACCTGCCACGTTTCTCTTACCGTACGATTGGTCGATATTTGCGACGTACAAAACAACAATTGATTTTGAAAATGGCGACCGGTGGACGCACACAGTAAACGCAGGCGTCGCCAAACGCCTCTCAAATGTTCCGCTTGTCCTCAGTGCTACTCTGGAGAAACCGCTTGATGGTGGCGCTAAGGAGTTTCAGGTGAACTTCACTATAACTTACTACTTTAAAAAATAGCACGCCTAAGTGGCTTTGGCGCATTCGGTCATTTATACCGAGATGAAACCAATGCTCAAGCTGGCATGGGCATTGTCTGCACAGAAGAGCAGCGCATGCGGCTTATCGCGTTACGTGAGCGGTTGTTGGCAGATGAGCAGCATCCTCGTTGAGTCGTGCGAGGCTCGCTGACAATCTCAGCAAACCCGGTTGGAGTTGGGGCTGCGTGTCAGCTTTGAATTGCGAGGGGCGAACGATTTGGATTGTTGACGCACATTGCGGCCCACAGCCGACGGAAGAATAGCCGCGACGTAGTACATCGCCTGACTAAAGTCGGATGAACAAACAAGCAGCCTTCGTCTGAAGCTGATTTCTTAACGGAGCGCGGGAAAAATTATTTGGCGATCCGCGAGGAAAGAGAAGACAGATCGAAATGCGATAAGCGATTGAAGACAAAGCAGAGTAAACGAGACGTACCTATTAACCAAAACCGACAAACAAACCTAAACGAATCAAGACCCATGAAACCAAAGGACATTGCGAAGTTGTCAGTTAGCCTGAGTCTGCTTTTGCTGGGCCTGGCGGCAGCAGCACCCGGAGCGTTTGCGCAAGAAGTATTACCACGGCCGCAACCCCCATTCAAAGGCAAGATCGGACGTACTGCGAAGGATTCTATCCCCGATTTTCCGAAGGGCGTCGAAGCTCCGAAAGGCGCTCCCAATGTCTTGTTGATCCTGACCGATGACGTTGGTTTCGGAGCGAGCAGTACATTCGGCGGGCCGATACAGACGCCGAACTTTCAGAGACTCGCGGACAGCGGACTTCGTTACAACATGTTCCACACCACCGCACTCTGCTCGCCGACCCGGGCTGCGCTGATTACCGGCCGCAACCACCACACGAACGCAAGCGGCATCATCACTGAGATGGCCACGGGTTTCCCGGGCTACAACTCGCTTGTGCCCAAGAGTTCGGGTTCCGTGGGGGAAGTCCTCAGGGAGAACGGCTACAACACTTCGTGGTTTGGCAAAATGCACAACATAC
>DATEMI010000327.1:0-2791 GCA_035275665.1 Terriglobales bacterium
AGCAATAAGCAGTTGATGGTTGAGAGCATGAAACTCCGTCGTTGCAACACTGCTTTACGGGTTCAATAGAGAAAGCATGGTGACGAGTCGATGCGCCAAGGAGGTCAAGGAAGTGCGCTCTGCTCGAGAAGTGGCGTCCCCGACGAGGACGCGGTCTGTCTCTCGTCGCGGATACTACTCGCGATGGCGGCAGCTTCTTTGGAAAAGAGAATCGAAAAGGCTTGCAGACTGCGCGCGCGAAATGCGCCTGCGCAACTGAGCAGGTAAAATCGCCACATTCGCCGGAAACGTTCGCCGTAGCGATCCGCAAAGCGAGGCCAGGCGTGCCGGAAGTTTTCCTCCCAGGCGAGGAGTGTCGGGTCGTAATTCGGGCCGATGTTCCTGATGTCTTCAACGATGAAAATGCCTTCCGCTGCGCGGGTCAGACGAGCGAGGGAAGGAAGCATAGAATTTGGGAAAATGTAGCGCTTAATCCAGGGATCGGCGTGCACGCGCGAAACGTTCCCGCAAATTCCCTGGCAAAGGAACAAGCCACCTTCGCCTAACGAACGAGCAGCCGCTCGCATATAAGTGTGGTAATTTTTGTAACCGACATGTTCAACCATGCCTACGCTTACGACTCGATCAAACTGTCCGGTGACTTCGCGGTAGTCGCGCAGCTGGATTTCCACGTCCAAACCGCGACAGCAACGTTGCGCGTAACGGAATTGTTCCCGTGAAATTGTGATCCCGACTACATGACAACCGTAGTGGCTGGCGACGTAACGAGCCAATCCGCCCCAGCCGCAGCCGATGTCCAACAGGTGAAGGCCGGATCGCAGACGCAGTCTTTCGCAAATCCAATCCATCTTACGCAGTTGCGCCGAGGCTAAATCGTCGCCCTCGGCGAAGAGCGCACAGGAATATTGCATGTTCGGGTCGAGCATCGCCTCGAAGAAATCGTTACTAAGATCATAATGCACCCGACCGACTTTTCGGGCGCGCCGTAGAGTTTGCTGATTCGCGAGAAGCGCGGTGAGCAAGGCCCACACATTGGGGAGTCGAAATTCGACATGCTTCTCGAGTCCGACGCGAATGGCGCGGCAACACATCTCGTCCAGCGCATCGCAGTCCCACCAGCCGTCCATGTAGGATTCCCCGAAACCGAGTGTCCCGGAAGCCAGAACTCGGCTAAAGAAGCGGCGGTCATGTACCCGTATGTCCCAAAGGCGATCGCCGTTGATCCGAATGTCCGCGGACGCGAGAAGATGGTTAATCACATCTTGGGCTGTGGGCATATGATTTGGCCGATGGCGCGAGCGCGTTGTTCCCTCATCTAAAGATCGCGCCCGCTGCGGCGATTAGTTTTGATCCAAAGAAAAGAGAACAAATTAGGCAGCCTGGGGGAAGCGTGGTTACACTGGAGCGATGCGCGCGGCTTGGAAAAAGATTCGCTACCGTCTGGAGTGCTGGGGCTCAAATCAGCCACGAAATTCGTTCCGCTTTTGTCGCGCAAAGCTTGTTATCGGCTGGCTCTTTTGCTCGGATCGCTCGCCGCCAGGCGAAAATCGGGGGATCAGATCTAAACATTTAACATTTGCGCTGTTGTCTTGCGATTCGCATGCGCAAACTCGCAACTTTTCTGAGCTCGTTCACTTCGACGGGTTCAACTCGCCGAGCGCGCACAGAAAGTAAGAAGGCAGAAGGAAAAAGGAAGAAGTAGGAAATGGGAAGTAAGAAGTTTACTAGGAGCGACGCGCCAAGGGCAATTTAACTAATTAGGTCCGTGTGGGAGCGGCAATAGGATTTGTGTAGCCCATTGCGTCGCCTTGGGACGAATCTCAGTATTAACATCGTAGCCCCATCTGAATGGGTGGGCATGGCACTGATCCGTAACTGCAAAAGACGCAGCAGTCACGGAGCTTCGGTTTCAACCTGGCACCACACGCTGGACAATCGTAAAAGTATAAGCACGCATCTGTCCGCATTTCGTCTTCAGAGCAATGGCCGCATACCGGACAGGTAATTGTCGATGTGAGAATCGGTGTTCGCACTGTTCCTGATCTTTTATCGCGTTGCCGTTTCTGCTTGTCGAATCTCCCATTCTCTTTGCAACACCAAATCTATTGTTCATTCGGCAGCGGCAGCACACCGCTTTCGATTGCCTCCTTCAGAATCGATACTTGGTCTTTCGCGAGATATTCGCGGCCAATGTCTTGGAATCGCGAAAGCTCCTGATCGCGACTGATCTTGTTAGTGAGTCGCTGCCTGTATGCGTCCGCAAGAGCGCGTTGCAGCCCTTCGGCTTTATCTTTGGCCAACGCCGTCTTTGCTTGCACCCTTCGGACCAACCTCGCCGCGATAACATCGGCCTCTTCCTCGCTCAACCGATCGACATCCGCACCGCGATACCACCCCTTGCCAGACAAGAAGTCGTTTACCGTCTCGTCGCGAGGCTTTCCATCCAGCTCTATTGCACGATCTTCCTTCAGTTCCGCCACGATCTTGCCTCGAGTCGAAGCATCCGATTCTGGTTTCCACACAACGGCAATTCTGGTGCCGGCACGATTTAGCCAAGCTTCGAGCACGCCGGGTTGCTGCTCCAAATCTAAGAGAATTGGCTTTGAAGCGCTGCCGCAACCAATCTGCCGCGCAGCCGGACAGACTAACGGAACTTTGAATACGCTGATTCGATCTGCGCGAGGGGTTGCGTCTTCAGCGGCGCTCCCGAGCGGTGCGTAAAGCAATCCGGCTAAAACTGCGATGATAAGTTGTGTCTTCATAAGTTTTGTTCTTTCAATGTCGATGATTC
>DATEMI010000328.1:0-2614 GCA_035275665.1 Terriglobales bacterium
TTCGTCCCATTTTTGGGCTTTCTTTGGAGTTTTTTCGTTACTCCCCATTCTGGCGTGCAGTACTTTCTTACCCGAAACGAGATTCAGTAAGCCGCGAGCGAGCTATCGCCGTGGCCCAACTAAATCGTTTTGGTTATAGGCGTCCTACAACATACACGAGATCGCAAAGCCGTGCCACAACGCACGCATTGCGAGGCCTTGAACAGTCGGGCGCCATCGAGTGAACCGAGCGGCTAACTCTCAATTAACCGCCCGGTTAGGCGAGGGGATTGATGCACAGCCTGGTTTCGGGCCGGGCAGATCTTTCGGGGTGCAGTGATGTTTGGATTCAATAGCTTAGAACGGGGTAATCAGTTTCGCAGGATTGGGACCATCTGGCATGCGGATTGCGACGTAAAGGGAAACGCTGTAGCCGGCTGGGAATCCCGTTCACTTCGTCGGCTAGCGTCGGGGCTTCTAGGAGAACGAAGATGAGAAACCGCATCGCAGTCTGCATCGTGAGTTTAGCTGTGGCTTTGAGCGTTGCTGTGAAAGTGAAAGCAAGCGGAGAGTCTCCCGCTGGGGCGATCGCTGATTCGAGCGGAGAAATCGCGACCGTCACTTCGACGGGGACCATCAATCATGGCAGCGCTTTCTTCCAGAACCTGGGAAGCAATGGCCGCACCTGCGCGACTTGCCACGCCGAGAGCGACGCCTGGGGAGTCTCGGCCGATCACATCCGTGCCCGATTCTTCGCAACGCTCGGCTCGGATCCGATCTTCCGTCCGGTTGATGGCGCGGTTTGTCCAACGGCAGATGTTTCCACGCTGAAAGCTAAAGCTTCCGCATACAGAATGCTCACGGCCAAGGGACTGATTCGAGTGTCGATGGCCATACCTCCGAATGCGGAATTTTCGCTGGTGAAAGTTGATGATCCTTACAACTGCGCAACTGCTGAGAACATGTCGCTGTTTCGCCGCCCGCTGCCTGCGGCGAACCTCCGATTCCTCAGCGCTGTCATGTGGGACGGCCGCGAAACTGTGCCCCATGACTTGACCGCATCTCTCATCAATCAGGCGGCGGACGCGACGATGGGCCACGCCCAAGGCCAGCGGCCCACGGACGCGCAGCTCCAAGACATCGTCAGCTTCGAAACCGATCTGCACACCGCGCAGCTCCGCGACCGGAAAGCTGGAATGCTCAACGACGATGGAGCAAGCGGCGGCCCAGAGGCGCTCGCGAGCCAGGCGTTCCATATCGGGATCAACGATCCTCTGGGCGGGGATCCTTCAGGGCAGCCATTTAATCCAGAAGCATTCAGCCTCTACAGTCCCTGGAAAGATGCGTACTCCGGAAATGATGATCGCGATCAGGCACGGCGTTCAATTGCGCGCGGCGAGGAGTTGTTCAACACATTCCCAATTCCGATCACTGGAGTCGGCGGATTGAATGATGTGCTGAACAAGCCCGTGGTCATGGGGACCTGTACGATGTGCCACGACTCACCCAATGTAGGAAATCACTCGGTGAGCATGCCTCTCAACATTGGTGTAGCGGACGAAGCGCAACGCACGCCCGATCTGCCTCTCTACACTTTTCAGTGCGGCAATGGGGAGATCGTGAAGGTAAGCGATCCGGGCAGAGCGCTGATCACAGGCAAGTGCTCCGATCTCGGAAAGTTCAAAGGACCAGTGCTGCGCGGACTAGCAGCACGCGCTCCCTACTTCCACAACGGCATGGCTGCGGACTTGATGGACGCGGTCGACTTCTATGACCAGCGTTTCAATCTGCACCTCACGCGCCAGCAGAAGAAAGACCTGGTTGCTTTCCTGAAGACGCTGTAGTGCAACAGGTTTGTTGGGCGGTGCGGCATCGAGGCGGTTTGGGAGGACCGCGTCGGTGCCGCGCCGCTACCGGTTTCCTGGCTCACCTGCACTGGCAGTATCGCTTATTCCCATTTCGGATCGTCGGAGTAGGCTGGCAAAAAAACAAAAGCGCGAACTCACGTTCGCGCCTTCTGACTACATCATTCGCAAATTTAGACGTGCTTGTCGAGCGCCTTCTGAATCGTATCCTTCGGAACGTAGCCGACGATCTGCTCCTGCACTTTGCCGTCCTTAAAGATCAGTAGCGTAGGAATGCCGCGCACACCGTAGCGCATTGGAGTGGCGTTGTTGCGGTCAACGTCCATTTTGTACACCTTGGCACGGCCGTTGTATGCCTGCGCAACTTCGTCCACCACAGGCGCCAGCGCCTTGCAGGGACCACACCAGGTCGCCCAAAAATCCACCATCACCGGCTGATCAGATTTCAGCACACTCTGCTCGAACGTCGCATCTGTGACTTCCGCTACTGCCGTCGCTGTTTCACCTGCCATCTGAGTTCTCCCTGATCGGTTTCTGGAAAAGTGCGGCCCCAAGGGGCAGGCGTCAATCCTAGCACCTGGAACTCGCGAAACCGAACTACCTCATTAGATGTGGATTTGCGGAGAAAGAAGCGGGCGAGCTGCCAGCTACTGGCGACTAGCTGCTAGCCAAAGGCAAAATCAGACCCTTACAGCGTCGCCGTTCAAAAAAATCACGGGGAGCACAGAAACGTTGGTTCCGCCACGCACACGCCAGAAGCTGGTAGCTAG
>DATEMI010000329.1:0-4841 GCA_035275665.1 Terriglobales bacterium
CCAGCACAGCTCTATCGCGGCGCAGAAAGCTGGAAATAGGAGGCACCCTAATGTTGGTAGCCTCTCCCGAAGATGTAATTATCTCCAAATTGGAATGGGCGAGGTTAAGCGGAGGTTCAGATCGACAAATGCTCGATGCCGCAGACATTGTACGCAATCAGGCGAATCGGTTGGATCTGGTTTACATTGAGCGGTGGGCAAAGGAACTCGGCCTGCAACAAGAATGGCGCCAAGTGCTGGAGCTCTCTCAATAGCGGGTGCGGAACTTAGGCTGGGCTGGCGCGCCCTGAGAGATTCGAACTCCCGACCTACTGATTCGAAGTCAGTCGCTCTATCCAGCTGAGCTAAGGGCGCGCTGCTGTCATTCTAGCGTGCTTATATTTCAGGTCAACCCGGAAAAACTCTTCGGCTCACCCGAATTAGAGCTTGTGCCCATTCATCACCTCGGTAATCACTAGCCTAAGAATGGTTTCGTTGTACAATCCGCGCGAATGGGACCGTCTGGTCTCCTCCGGCCCTCTGTGTCGTCGCGCACACAATTCGTAAACAGACACCCTTGGCTTGTCGCGCTCGTCGCCCTCGGCGCGGTGCAACTGGCCAGCTCCGGGATTCTTCAGGGATCAACCCTTGCTACCTTCGCCGACGTTCTTCAGTTCACCATCATGCTGCTGATGGTTGTCGGTACGGCGGTGAATATTCCGCGTTCGAAGGGCGCGGCTCGCGGATTCTGGACGCTGATGACCATCAGCGCAGCTATGTGGGCGTTCGATTATTGGATGTGGGTGGACTATGAGGTCATCCGTCGTGCGCACATGCCCACTCCTCAGCCTGGGGACACGCTTCTGATTCTGCACGTTGTCCCAATCATGATGGCATTGGCGATGTTGCCGCATCGCACCACGAAAGATGGATCGTCCGTAGCAAGCCGGCTTGAGTTCGCTCTGATCGCGTGCTGGTGGGTGTATCTGTATTTCCAGTTCACGTTTATCTGGCAGGTATTGCACTTCGAAGCAGGCCCATTCCATCGCAACTTCAACTTGCTCTATCATGCGGAGCTTGCGACGGCCATCATCGGCTTGTTTTATCTGGCGCAGCACAGCTCCGGCGAATGGCAGCAAATCTACAATCACTACCTCATCGGCTTTCTGATCTATGCCCCGACTTCAGCAATCATCAACATCCTTATTCAGCAGGGGAGCTACACCAGCGGCGGCTTGTGGGATCTTCCGCTCACCATCTCCATTGCTTACATCGCCTGGATTGGATTCCACGCGCGTAAGCTGAATCCGGGGCCGGACGGGGCCAGAGAAGAGCGCCAGACACGGCTTGCAGTCCCAGAGTGGGCCGCGAGCCTGGCGGCAGCCAGCATACCGGCGATTGCTCTTTTCTCGTTTGAGCGCCTCCAGGATCCGCCGGAGGTGCGCCGTTTCCGCATTGTGCTCAGCTTCACGGCGATGCTGATAATTGCGATTCTGATCTTCTCGCGCCAGCAGCTTCTCAATCGCAGACTCGGCCATCTGCTAGACGACTCTAAGCACGCCTATGACAATCTGGAACGACTGCAAACCCAGGTCATGCTCTCAGAAAAGCTTGCATCCATCGGGCGGTTGGTCTCCGGGGCAGCCCATGAGCTGAATAATCCTCTTACGGCCATCTTGGGATATTCAGAATTGATTGCCGACGATCAAAGCGTGCCCGCGGCGCAGCGTGGATTTGCAGAAAAGATTTCTCAGCAGGCCCGTCGCACTAAGAATCTGGTTTCGAATCTGCTTTCATTCGCCCGGCAAACTCCGCCGCAAATGCGGCTGACGGACATCAATTCTCTTCTTAACAATGCGTGCCAGCTCAGGATCGGCAGCTTGTCGGGAAAGGTTTCTTTAATCCGCGATCTCCACGCTGATCTTCCAACCGTGGTAGGCGACGACAACCATTTGTTGCAAGTTTTCTTGCACGTGTTGAACAACGCTGTTGATGCGGTCGAGGAAGTCGGCGGTGGTGAAATTATCCTGCGGACTCGGGCCAACGGTGATCGAGTAGTCGTAGAAATTTCCGATACCGGGCCAGGAATCGCCGAACCGGCGCGAGTTTTCGATCCCTTTTATACGACCAAACCTCTTGGACAGGGTACCGGGCTCGGGCTTAGCGCCTGCTATGGCATCGTCCAACAGCACGAAGCAACGATTGAATGCGAAAACCTGCAGCCACACGGAGCGCTGTTTCGCATCACTTTCAAGGCGGCTCCCAAACCAGCACCTTCAGAAGTCGCTACGGTCTCCTAATCAGAGCCAAGGCTCTCTAGTCGAGTACCCCGGATGTAACTCCAACCGCCTCGCGAAAGATCGGCAGAAGATGAACAATTCAATTTGGCTTGACTCCTGCCTTTACAATGGCAAATCGATTTATCAGGAGGCCTCTCTTGTTTCGACCGATGGTGCGGTTGTGCAGTGTCGCGTTTCTGCTGACAACAGTCGTGGCGCAAACCAATGCGCCGAGCGGTACTCGTGCGCAGTCGCTGGATCCGGCAGTCGAACGGCGGGTGGATTCGATCCTGAGCCGGATGTCTCCCGAGCAAAAGATCGATTATCTGGGCGGAGTAAGAGGGTTCTATATCCGCGGATATAAAGAACTCGGCATTCCCGAATTGAAAATGTCGGATGGACCGGTTGGCGTCCGCAACTATGGACCCTCCACGACAATGGGCGGCATCGGTTTGGCTGCATCGTGGGATCCGGCACTGGTCGAGCGAATGGGCAAGGTGCTCGGCGAAGACGCGCGTGCTCGCGGCGTCCACTTTCTCCTGGGGCCTGGCGTGAATATTCATCGGGCACCGATGAACGGACGCAACTTCGAGTACTTCGGCGAAGATCCGTTTCTCGCAGCGCGCACGACCGTTGCCTACGTCGAAGGCGTGCAGAGTCAGGGTGTGATCGCCACCATCAAGCACTACATGGGCAACAACTCGGAGTACGACCGCCACAACAGCGACTCCGAGATCGACGAGCGCACTATGCGCGAGATTTATTTCCCGGCGTTTGAGGCTGCGGTGAAAGAAGCTCACGTCGGCGCGATCATGGATTCCTACAACTTGATTAACGGCGAGCATGCGACGCAGAATTCGTTCATCAACACCGATATTGCCAAGAAGGACTGGGGATTCGACGGCATCATCATGTCCGATTGGGGCGCCACTTATGACGGCGTCGGGGCAGCGAATGGCGGACTCGATCTGGAAATGCCATCAGGCAAGTTCATGAATCGCGATACGCTCTCGCCGGCGTTGCAGTCAGGGAAGGTTTCGCAGCAGACCATCGACGATCACGTGCGCCGCATCCTGCGCACCGCGATTCGCTTCGGATTTTTTGATCGCGATCAGACTGAGGCAAACATTCCCAAGCTCAACCCGGAAGGCCGCGAGGTTGCACTCGAAGCTGCTCGTGAGAGTTTCGTCCTGCTGAAGAACGAAGGCAATATTCTGCCTTTGAATAAGAGCAGCATGCGCACGATTGCAGTCATTGGTCCTGACGCCTATCCGGCGCAGCCCGACGGCGGCGGCAGCGCGCACGTTGTGCCGTTCCACGCCGTGAGCTATCTCGAAGGACTCACAAACTACTTCTCCGGCCAGGAGAATGCTCCGAAGATTCTCTACAGCGCTGGCCTGAAGTCATTTCGGGAAATGGCCGAAGCGACTGACTTCACGACGGACGAAAACAACGGTGAAGCCGGCTTGCGCGCCGAAGAATTCGACAACATGACGCTGAGCGGATCGCCGATTCGTACGCATGTTGACCGTCACGTGAATTTCGGCTCAGACAGCTACGAGGCTCCAACCGGCGCCGGATCGATTCGCTGGAGCGGCTTCTACACGGCACACACCGCCGGTCCGCACGATTTCTTCGTCCTCGGGCCAGGCGAGAATGGCGGATATCGTTTGTATGTCGACGACAGGATCGTCGCCGATAACTGGGAGCGCGCAACCGCGATCCTGAATTTCAGCACGCTTACGCTGGAGCCAGGCAGCAAGCACAAGATTCGCCTCGAGTACTACCGCCACAATGCCTGGGGACCGAAGCGCGTGCTGCTGGGAGTGCTGCCTGCATCCGAAGCTGTCGATGCCGAGGCGAAGCAGATTGCATCGAGCGCTGATGTCGTTTTTCTGTTTCCTGGATTCGACAACACAATTGAGACTGAAGGCGGCGATCGTACATTCCGTCTGCCTCCGGGTCAGGATGAGCTCATAAAAGAAATCACGGCGGCGAACAGGAAAACAGTCGTCGTACTCACCGCGGGCGGCAACATCGATATGGCGCCATGGATCGATCAAGTCCCTGCGCTCATGCACGGCTGGTATTCCGGCGAGCAGGGTGGCACCGCTCTCGCCCAGTTGGTCTTTGGCGATTACAGTCCGTCAGGGCATCTGCCGATCTCGCTCGAGCGTCGCTGGGAAGATAACGCGACCTTCAACAGCTACTATCCGAACGATGGACCAAAACGGATCAAGTACACGGAAGGCATTTTCGTTGGCTACCGTCACTTCGATCATGACAACCTCAAGCCGCTCTTCCCATTTGGATTTGGGCTTTCCTATACGACGTTCTCTTTCAAGAACCTGAACATCTCTCCGGCGAATCGAGGTCCGGTGACTGTGAGCTTCGACGTCGCTAACACAGGTCGGCGTGAAGGAGCCGAAGTCGCCCAAGTATACGTAGGCGCCGCGCAGAGTTCCGTCCCGCGTCCCCCTAAGGAATTGAAGGGATTTTCCAAGGTCCTGCTTCGTCCCGGTGAAACCAAGCACGTTTCCGTCTCGCTCGACTCGCGAGCATTTTCGTACTACGACGTGAAGA
>DATEMI010000330.1:0-6474 GCA_035275665.1 Terriglobales bacterium
ATCGGGCTGTTGTTTCCAAAGCTCATCGCCAAATTCACGAGCCTGAGACGCAGGATTCAGGCGGGGGTGATGACGCTCAATGCTGATGCCATACCTCTCTTCAATGCTCGAAATCAGCTCGTAAGTTTCCGGAAAGAGGAAATCGGTATCGAGAGTGAAGATCGCAAAAGAAGCGCCGATTCGGGAAACCATGTCGATCAGCACCACATCTTCTACTCCAAAGCTCGATGCCAAGGCGGCTTTGTCTCCAAACTCGCGCGCAGCCCAGGCAAGGAGTTCTTGCGCGTTCCATCGTTCTGCCGCGGCTTGCACCCTAACCAAACTCTCAGTCATTTGCTCGTACCAGTCCACCTAACCGCCCAAAAACAAAACCCGCTCACTCGACGCAGTTTGCGTCTGGTGAGCGGGTTCGAGAATCTCGAAACTGCCGGACTCTAGATCAATGCTTTACCAGAACGCAGCACTAGTGTCATCGCGCAACAACGACAACATGGCATCGCGTTCTGGAGGCGGTGATTCATCCGAGAAGCTATTAGTACATCGGCATTTGATGAAGTGTCAATCGAAAGCGTTGCGAAGATTGCGCCGCGGGTGTTTCATATTGGCATTCATCAGAAAATCAGATTCGTCCCATAATCGAATTAAATTGCATCCGGCTTGACGCCTTGCGAATCTCTCTTGTACTTTGACAGGGATGTCTAGTTCGACCTTACACATGGCTTGTCGATGCGCACTGTGCATCTGTACGCCGATGTGTGGGTCGATGGAGGCGCCATAGCAGCCAGGTAAGCGCAGGTTTGCCGACGACCCACAACACAGGTTGTGGGTCGTTTTGTTTTTTGGGCCAATTCTTCAGCTCAGCAAAGGATGGCGCCGTAGAAATGGAAGTCGTTCTAGGATTTCTGATCGCAGCGACAGTAGGCGTGACCGGCATTGGCGGGGGCAGCTTCACGACTCCTGCGCTAGTTCTGCTGATTGGACTTCCTGCCGGCGAAGCCGTTGGAACTGCAATGGTGTTCGCTGCGGTTCTGCGTCTGATCGCTGCTCCCTTCTACCTCGTCCGACGAAATGTTGACGCGAGATACTTGCGCTTTCTGCTGATCGGCGCCGTACCTGGCCTTCTCCTCGGAACACTGTTCCTGCGCCTGATGCGCACACGGGTGTGGAGCCCGGTAGCCCTCCTGGTCATCGGCGTGATGCTCACGATTTCCTCCGCGCTGACGTTTCTTCCGAGGATTCGCCATCCGCATTTAACCCCTGAACGGGGTCGCTGGCTTTCGCTGCTCGCGCTGCCGATCGGGATCGAAACCGGATTCTCTTCCGCCGGAGCTGGCGCGCTGGGCAGCATTCTCTTACTGAACTTCTCAGAACTTTCCTCCGCCACCGTGGTTGGGACCGATCTCCTTTTGGGAATCGTGCTTGCCGTGGTGGGCAGCATCTTTCATCTGAGCTGGGGATCCATCAGTACCGACTCTTTGCTCCGGTTGCTCGCGGGCGGAGTCCCCGGCGTGCTGGTTGGCTGCGCTCTTGCGAAGCGAGTCCCGGCGCAGAAGCTGCGCTTGGCTGTCGCTGCAGTGGCGGTAGCGCTTGGGCTGCAATTGATCTGGATCGGCGGTGCGCCCTTAGTGCGAACGGAGCAAGCCAGGACTGTCGTGCGCTCAGTACCAAAATCGTCAGCTGCGATCAACTCATCGGCATCAAACACGCACGTCGGTGCTTCGGGCGGTGTGCTGCTTCAATCCTTCTACTCTCTTCCGATCGGCGTCACCTTCATCGAGCGCTGTTGTCGTTAGCTAGAGCTTGCCGTTTCCCCTTACCGGATCCCTTCCACAAAAACGGAGAAAGAGCGTGTCGCGAAAGACTTCTAAGTGGGTATTGCTTTCGATTCTGATTGCTGTCCTGGCGTTATCAACCATTCTGTTCGGGCAAGCTGCAGGCGCTTCCATTTCGGGAATAGTGCATGATCCAACCAGGGCGACGCTGACGGGAGCGCAAGTAGTGATCAGGAACGTCGATACGCGTGCCCAGCGCGAACTTGTTACCGACGATTCCGGGCGGTACTCGGCGCCTTCGCTGCCGGTTGGTTCCTATGAACTCAGGGTAGAAAAGGCAGGATTCAGTCCGCAGACCAAAAAGGGCATTCAACTAGTTGTTGGCGAAAGCGCTTCCGTCGATTTCACGCTGCAGGTCGGCGAAGTGCGCCAGGAATTGACTGTGGTGGAAGTCGCTCCACTCGTCAGTCTTTCAACGCAGGACACCTCTGGCCTGGTGAATCAGAAGCAGGTGAAAGAACTTCCACTCAACGGACGCAGCTATGACCAGCTCCTCACGTTGAATCCCGGAGCGGTGAATTACACATCCGAGCGCTCCGGCGGTATCGGCACGTCAAATTCCGCAGTGGGAAATATGTTCGCGATCTCAGGCCATCGTCCGCAGGAGAATCTGTTTCTCCTGAACGGAATTGAGTACACCGGAGCTTCAGAGATCAACGTTACTCCGGGTGGCGCCAGCGGACAGCTCCTGGGGGTCGATGCGGTGCGCGAATTCAACGTCGTAGCGGATACGTACGGCGCCGAATACGGCAAACGACCTGGTGCGCAGGTGAGCATTGTGACTGCCTCAGGCACGAACCAGATACATGGAAGCGCTTACGAATTTCTGCGTAACAACGCCTTCGATGCGCGCAATTACTTCGATCAGGGCGACACGCCGCAGTTTCAGCGCAACGTTTTCGGCGGCGCGCTGGGCGGACCGATTCGCCAGAACAAGCTTTTCCTTTTCGGGAACTATGAAGGCTTTCGCCAGCATCTTGCACTGAGCGATGTAACTCTCGTTCCGGACACTGCCGCCAGATCCGGATACATAACGAATGCGAACGGCACTCAAACGTATGCCGGAGTCGCGCCTTCTGCAGCGCCTCTGCTGGCGCTGTGGCCGGTCCAAAATGGGCCTGAACTCGGCGGAGGCATCGCAGAAGCCTTCAGCCACCCACTACAGACGATCCGCGAAGATTTCGGCACCAGTCGGCTAGACTACAACATCTCTGACAAAGACACGGCATTCGGCGTCTACACCGTCGATGACAGCGCCGACGATACTCCGTCGATTAATCCGCTCAGCCGCGTCGTCGAGAGCCTGCGCGAGCAGGTTGTCAGTCTGCAGGAACAGCACATCTTTTCCGCGTCGGTGTTGAACACCGCGCGAATCGGATTTTCGCGTGCCAGCTACTTCTTTACCGGGCAGACGCCGGTTAATCTGCCCGGATGGGTGAACGGGAATCCGATCGGCGCAATCGTGATCGGCGGTGGGACGGCGCTGAATGGGGCCTCGCAAATCAGCCCGGCAGGAACCAATGCCGGAAGCAATCTAACTACAGCGCGCAATCTGTTCACCTATGAAGATCACGTCAACATCTCCCGAGGGGCTCACCAGATACAACTGGGAACGTGGTTCCAGCAGATCCAGGCAAACGACAATCTTGCTCAGTACCAATATGGGCAGGCATCGTTCTCCAGCCTGACCAGCTTCTTGCAAGGTACGGTCTCGACGTTCACGGCGATTCCAGCACCGACGCGCCTGAACTGGCGATCGCTGGAATCGGCCGGCTACGTAGAAGATACGATCAGGGTGAAGCCCAATCTGGAACTTCGCGCCGGATTTCGCTTTGAAGCGACAAATGGCTGGAACGAAGCCAATGGACGCGCGTCCAACTATCTCTTTGATAGCAACGGCGCGATCCAGACACAGCCGCGGGTCGGCAGCTCGGCATTCACGAAAAATCGTGCGAAGTTCCTTCCGGAGCCTCGCATCGGAGCGGCGTGGTCTCCTTTTGGGAATACGAAGACGGTCGTTCACGCGGGTTTCGGTATTTACCGCGCTCTGCTCGATAACCTCGATTATCGTCTCGACCAGACTGCTCCATTTAACACGACGCAGACTTTCAAGAATATCCCGCTTTCGGAGCTGCAAATCGCTTCTGGAACTGCAGGCAGCCTGATCTCCCCAAGCGGCATTCAGCCGGACGCTTTTACGCCGACGATTCTGTCATACACACTGAAGATTGAACGTGAGATTGCCGCGAACACGTCTCTCGCCGTTGGATATGTGGGCTCGCATGGATATCACGAGATGCTTTCGGTCGACGCGAACGAGCCGATACCCACGATCTGCCCGGCAGCGCCTTGCCCGGCGGGTCTCACGGCAGGGACCGTCTTTTACCCAAAGGGCGCACCACTTGCGAATCCGCAGCTCGCCAACACGACCACATGGCTGTCGGAAGGAGTGAGCTCTTATAACGCGCTCCAAGTCGATGTTCGGCGCGCATTCAGCGGCGGACTGCAATTTCGCGGGATGTACACCTACGCCAAGAGTCTTGACGACGGCACAGCCTGGAACAGCAGCGTCGGCGCAAATGCGCCAGGATTCGTGATGTATCCGGCAAATCCCAAATTGGATTGGGGACCATCGACGACCGACGTCCGCCATCTTGCCGCAATCAACGCGGCCTATGAGCTTCCGATTGGAAACGGCAAGCCTCTGTTCGGAAACGTAGAGGGCTGGCACGATAAGCTGGCGAGCGGATGGAGTCTGAGCGGGATTGAGAATCTTCAGAGCGGATTTCCTTTTACCCCGCAGCTAGGCTTCAACCCCACCAACAACGGCGACAGTAGAAATCCGATTCGTCCATCATGGAACCCAACGGTCAGCGGGCCAGCTATCGTCGGAAAGCCCAATCAGTACTTCAATCCGAATGCGTTCATTGTTCCCGCCTCTGGAACGTACGGCAACCTAAGTCGCGATTCGCTGACCGGACCGGGGCTCACGCAGTTGGATCTAGCGCTATCGAAAACGACAGCCTTGCTGGAAAAAGCTCGTTTGCAGTTTCGCGCTGAGTTCTTCAATGTGCTAAATCACACGAATTTTGCGACTCCAAACACTGTGGTGTTCTCGTCGGCCTCGTCATCGCCAACTGCGGGGGTGATCACGGCAACTTCGACTTCGTCACGGCAGATTCAACTTGGGCTGAAAATGCTGTTCTGAATAATCTTCACAACGGTACTAAAAGAGAATCACCAACTCTCCCACATCAGATTAGAGACATCGTGTCGGTAAGACGGTCGAAGCGATCGGATTGAGAGTTCACCTCGCCTGCGCATCAAATTGAAAAAACTACAGGCATGTTTCCCGCAGTGTCGAGAAAGCATCCCCTGTACGTGCCGTCAATGGAAGTGCGAATATCGGTACCGTGGGACCTGCGCCTTCGAACTCGCGCGCCGAGCACCGCGCAGCAACAGATTTTGCAATTGTGCCCGGAAAATTTCTCGCCTTCATGGCTCACAAGGCTCTGCCGTCGAATCAGCTTCGTACGCCAATTTCTTAGCAATGACAGGAATAAACTGTAAGGCAGGATTGGATGAGCGTGCGCAGCGAAATTATTTTCGGATCGAATGCAAGCTGACGACACCAAGCTCAGACGAATTCCAATTCCTACGCTTCCCGAAAGATAAGTAAGGAGCTACAAGATGCTGGCAACTATTTTGTACGGACCGCGTGACGTGCGCTTTGAAGAGCGCGAGACACCAAAGATCGAGAAGCCGACCGACGCCATCATCCGCACTTCCGCAACCTGCATCTGCGGGTCGGACCTGTGGCCCTACCGCGGCATTAATCCGATCACGCAGCCGAGTCCGATGGGACACGAGTACTGCGGCATTGTCGAAGAAGTCGGAAGTGCGGTGAAGTTCATCAAGCCGGGCCAGTTTGTCATCGGATCGTTCGCAACTTCGGATAACACTTGCCCCAACTGCCGATACGGCTGTCAGTCCTCCTGCGTGCAGCGCGAGTTCATGAGCACGGCGCAAGCACCGCTGGTGCGCATTCCTCTGGCGGACGGAACGCTGGTTGCTACGCCAAGTCTTCCTCCGCAAGAGTTGCTTCCAAGCCTGCTGACACTCTCTGACGTGCTGGGCACCGGCTGGTTCGCAGCCGACGCTGCCAATGTGAAGCCGGGAAAAACGGTTGCCGTGGTCGGCGATGGCGCGGTCGGATTGCTCGGCGTGCTCTCAGCGAAGCAAATGGGCGCTGAGCGGATCATCGCCATGAGCCGCCATGCATCGCGCCAGAAACTCGCGCGCGAATTCGGCGCCACCGACATCGTGGCAGAGCGAGGCCAGTCGGCCATCGACCGCATTAAGGAAATGACGAAGGAAATCGGCGCTGATTCGGTCTTGGAGTGCGTAGGCACGAAAGAGTCGATGACGCAGGCCATCGGCTGCACCCGTCCCGGCGGTTACATGAGCTTCGTCGGCGTACCGCATGATGTCGAAGTGAACGGTCAGGACCTGTTCTTCTCACATATCCACCTGCACGGCGGGCCGGCTCCCGTTCGCCGCTACTTGCCCGATCTCATCAATTTGGTTTGGAACCGCCAGATCAATCCGGGAAAGGTCTTCGATCTGATTCTGCCCCTCGATC
>DATEMI010000331.1:0-9736 GCA_035275665.1 Terriglobales bacterium
CGCATCATCGAGGTCAATCTTCATGGCGGTGAAGCCCTGATCCTTGATCCATGGAAGCTTTCGATCGGACTCTGGCCCCACGGGATCCTCCATATCCGAATCGCAATAGATCCGGACCTTGTCGCGGAATTTTCCGCCTAAAAGTTGATAGATGGGCAGACCCAAGGCCTTTCCAGCCAAGTCCCATAGAGCAATCTCAATTCCGGTTAACGCAGTGATATATTGCCCGCCCTGCGCACCGGCAAAGATGCCCGAGACGCGAAGTCTCTCCCAAAGCGCGTCTACATTCAACGGATTCTGGCCGACCAAAAATCGCCGGAACTGATTGACCAGCGCTGCGGTGCCAACGGCTGCGTCGGTCGATTCCCCTTGGCCATACAGACCTTGATCGCTGTAAACACGCACATGTGTTTGCAGACCATGCACGCGGACCTGCGCTGTGCGTACATCGGTGATCTTGAGCTTGGGGCGCTGGTATGGACTGCTCACCGTCTGAATTGCTTCTGCCAAAGAAGGAAGCGCAAACGTACCAGCTAAAGGAGCTACGCTTTTAAGAATCTTCCTGCGCGTGAGTGGAGTCATTCAGGAATTCTCCTCGTATGAAGCTTCTTCCGATCCAAAGTTTTTGAACCCTGCCACCATCGCCGGACTCGTCCTTAATTGCGAATCGGGGTTGACCATCAGCCAAGCAACGGCGCTGAGCAGGCACAAACCTGCTGCTGCCCAAAAAGACATCTTCCACCCAAAATGTTTTGCCAGGAATGGTGTCAAGCTGGCGGTAGTGGCACCTCCGAATTGGCCTCCCATGCGGCCGTTCCGCCGGTTCCGTTTCTGGACTCATGAATGCTCGTTGTGCCAATCTGGGATAAAGCGCGTTCGATCGCGTAAACATGCGATCAAGGCAGGGCAGCAACGCAACTATTCTCAAAGAATAAAGACACGCTCGACACGTCAGCGCTTCCAGGACCTACTTCGCTTGCTTGATGATCGCGTCCGCAGCGTTGCCTGCTACGACCCAGCTTGCCGAGCCCGCGACAACGGCTTCATCCTCGAACCAGAGAAATCCGAAGTCGTCTATGCACTCAGGAAAATCCGGCTTGATGACGATGTATCCCGGAATTACTGCGCCGGGAATATAAGAGTTGTCGGCGCGGTTGTTGCTGTACGTCTTTGTCTTCGAAACCGTACCGACGCCGGCTACATACGAGGTGCTGGATACCGGGTGCGTACCGAGGATGTAATTGACGGCGCGAAGCGTGTATTCGGCGCCCACAAGATCGGGAAACGTTTTGTGCAGGAAGTACATGCGGATGGCCATGTCCACCACAGCGCCCGATCCGCCCCAGGTGCCCAGGCTTGGCGGCACCCCGAACGGGGTGGCGTCCAACTCTTTGTCCAGAGCCGCCATGTATGTTTTGACCGCTTCCCGCATTTGATCCTTTTCGCTCGCGTTGAGATAGGGCAATGCTCGGACAGCCGTCCAACCACGGATACCCATCTGCTGAGGCGTGATCATCTCGGGGAACAATTCTTTCAGGTGGGATTTGTAGGGCTCTGCACCATTGGTGGCAATGGTCAATTCCAGAGCCGCCGCCCAATCCAGTGGGCCGAAGCCTCCGCGGCGGAAGCCGGCTGGAGGAGCTGGTTGTGCGCTATTCGAAGTTGTCGGAGCGCCCGAAGTGCCGCGCGCGTTGCGACTTCCTTGAGCACTGGAGACCACACCCTGAGACGCAGCCAGCACGCCGCCTCCGGGAGCGCCTGCCGGAGATGCTCCCCCCAACCCGCCGGCGGCGGGATTCTGCGTGGGATGAGCCTTCTCGTCGTTCCATGCTTTGACGGCGGTGTCGAGGCAGTCTTTTGCCACCGCGTCGTCCCATCCTTTCAGCGTATCGGCCGCTGCAGCCAGCGCGGCGATGGCATTCCACTGGAAAAACGGATTGTTCGAAGTGAAGATCCAGCGGTCATCGGGCTTCCCGGAGTAGTCACCCTTCACCTCGTTGGGACCGAGCTTCGGGTCGTAGATGCGGCCGTCGGTCTTCGAAGCTGCATCACCCACCTGGGTGTACTGCCTCAGATCGGGTTCGTGCGTGCCGCGGATCGCGTGGCCGATGTTGTGGAACTGCGCCAGGATGAGCAGTGCGCCGTGCTTGATCTGCTGTACCGTATCGGGAACGCCGTCGGGACGGTGCATCTCAACCTCACGCGCGGTTTCATCGACGGTAAGCTCGTCGTACTTGAGATTGAATTCGCGATATGCCAGAGCTAGACTCTGAATGACACTCAGCTGAGCCGGCTCCTCGAGGTCGAAGTCGCCGGCGTCGTACCATCCGCCCACGTTCATTCCGGGAATGTGATCGCCTCCTTTGTATTTCCCGTCCGTTGCCGTGGCTTGATTCCAGCCGTCGAATTGCTCCCCAACGACGGGCGCCATGCGGCCATCATCCAGGTGCGAAGCGCCGTGCCACATGCGGTAGCCTTCCCGAACGGAAACATGGTCCATCTGCTCCACAAGATGATGGTCAAGGCTGTCTTGCCAGATGTTCTCGTAAGCGTCTTTGGAAATCGGGAACGGCGCCGTGCGCTGGTCCGCGTACTCAATTACATAAAGCCCCGGATCGTTAACCGGAGTGAAGTCGAACTTCGAATAGACGTAGCGCAGCCAGGGCGTTGAAGGCGTGATCGGGCCCTCGAACACCTGCTTGTACGATCCGTCTTCCATCAGGCGAAGCACTTTGGCTGTCTTCGGCGCGTTGTACTTCGGGTCGAGTTCGAGCACCGCCGCCTTGGAGAACCCCGGCGCATAACCAACTTGACTGTGCGCAATCATCGGTGGCCGCGTCCAGTTCGGAATGACGTCCGGTCGGATGTGCCAGACGATCGCGCCGGTCGTCTTGCCCGTAGGGATGAGGGAGCGCAACACGAACCAGCCGTTCTGCGCACGCTCACGTCCATCGAATAGCATGAGGTCGGCGGTATCCGACGTGACATTCACCCGGGCCAGCGCGTCATCAACTCCCAGCGTGATGCTCTTGCCTTCGGCAAACGGCAACGGCTGCATGTATCCCTTGGCCTTGTCCCAATCCTCCAGGTAGTACGCCTTTTTCGGTTCATCGGGCAGCGGCAACACCTTCACCATCGGGTCGTTAGGCGTTCGCGGGAAGATGCCAGCTTTCGTTCCGTCCACCAGGTATGCCTTGCCCATGTAGATCGATGGCAGGAATTCCAAATTGAAACCGGCCCGTCCGGACAGCTTTTGCGGGAGCGGCTTGTCGAGATTGATGCTGACCTTGACGCCGCCTGGTTCGGCTGCGACTTCCAACGTGTAGCTGAAATCGAAGGTCGGGAAAGCGAGGTCGGCAGTTAGCCGATTGTTCGCTTTGTCAGCTTGGCGCCCTTTTAGAGTTGCGACGAGGTCCCACTGCTCGGGCGTTGGCATCAGGCGCACGTCGCCGTTTGTGGCAATGCGCTGGCCGTGGAGAATCATCTCCATGGCCGTATTCTTTTGGTCTACGAAAACCGGATGGTACGTACTGTCATAGAGAAATACGCTGAAGCCTTGAGTGTCGAGGTAATTCTTATCGGTTACCTTCATGGCAAAATCGGCGCCGAAGAAGCGCGGGACAGAAGACAGAACCACGAGGAGACACACTGCGATTCGGGTGAACATAGCTTTGGAAGAAACCACTCCTTTGCGTCGAGAGCTACAGCGCAAACGGCACTGATGAGGACCCGCTTGTATCTGAGGACGTAAGCAACAAATGTAAGAAGTATCAACGTTGAGCTTTGGCTACTTCCTGCTTAGCGGACGTCTTCTCTTGAAACAGTCGTGGTGCAAAATCCTTTAGATCGCGACGCCATGTCTGCCATTCATGATCTGTGCCAGGTGATTCGTAAAAGACATGCTGAATGTTTGCTTCCTCTAAAGACGAATGCAGCCGTAAGAGTCCTGTGCGCATCCTCTCAGGCTCTTTAGTGCCGACGCCCACCCATAGGAGATGTACTTTCTTCGCAAAGGCAGAAGGATCGGCAAATACTCCGTTGTAATCCGTTTTGGGATCTAGTTTCCTGTCGCCCATCATGAGCATCCCACCTGCGCCACTGAATCCACCGATATAAGAGAAGAGATCGAGATGGTCGAGAGTAGTTTGGAATGTCTGCATCCCTCCCATGGAAAGACCGGCCATCGCACGATGATCGCGATCGGCAATGGTTCGGAAGGTCCAATCAATATAGGGGATCAGAGCCTTCGTCACGTCATCTTCGAATGCCGCCGACATGTCGCGCATTGCCTTCATCATCTCGGGCGAGCCGAACGGCTTGCCCGTGAGATCGGGCGGAGCTTCTCCTGCGCGTCGGGCATAGCCGTACGCCATCACGATGATCATCGGTTTGCAGCCTTTGGCGGCGATGAGATTGTCGAGAATGAAATTTGCGTGGCCTTGTCGAATCCAGCCTGTCTCGTCTTCTCCTCCACCGTGCTGAAGATAGAGCACCGGATAGCGCACTTTGGTTTGCGTGTCATAGCTCGGCGGCAGATACACGAGTGCATGCCGCCAAGTTCCTGTCACTTTGGAGTTGTACCAGATCTCGCGCACCTGCCCATGAGGCACATCTTCGGGTAAGTAATAAGTGCTCCCGGGCTCCGGGACCTCAACGGCGCTTGCGTATTTGCCTCCACCAAAAAATGCCTCACTGTTCGTGTCGCTGACATCAGCACCATCGATGTTCACTGTGTAATAGTGCAAACCGGGAACGAGAGGTTCAGTGGTGAACGTCCAGAATCCGTCGGACTGTTTTTGCATATCGACCTTCGGTCCACTCCAAAAGTTGAGGTGGACCTTTGTTGCATCCGGGGCCTTCACGTGAATTTGCACTCTTCCTGAACTATCAACTTTGGGGTATTCCGCTCCCCAGACATTGGTTGAAGCCGAGTGAAAATCGCCGGACTCCTGTGCGCAGCAAATGCTCGCGAACAAAGCTATTAATAGAATCCCAACCTGCTTCATTTGTTCATCTCCTAATAGGTTCCAATTCTTCTCTGGATTCTCTGGCAGAAAGATCAAGTCAAGAGGATCTTGCGGGCTTGCCCTTCGGGGTCGTCAACCATACGACACTCGTTATCCCAGATCATCGTTCTGTTCGTTTCAGCGTTGGTGGGTTCCCAGTTTAAGCCTGGTATGCTCGGGTTTCCCTTTCCGGCGAAGGCCGCCCAAGACGCAGCCATCTTCTTCGCCAAAGCCTGTGCCACTGGCGTGTTGCCGGTCCCCTGCTCACAGCGCTTGGTATTGTCAAAACAGAATTGGAGATCGGCAGTGTGCCATGCTCCGGGCACGCCGTCGAGGATCGACGTCTGCCAAGTGAAGTAGTAAGTATAGGCGGGCGCAGCGTTCAGTTCGTGCTTCAGCCGCGCCATTTTCACTACGTTGTTGCGCATGGCAAGGCCGTTCAATCCGGGGCCGCCGCTGCACATGTAGGACAACGTTCGAATCTTCTTCTTCGGATAAGCGCTCTTCAGAGCGGCAATTATGGCCGTTGCTTTCTCCTCGCCGTAGGTTTTGGCCAGGTTGGCATGCCACTCTTCTTCTGTGGGCCGGGACGACATTCGATTGCCTTCTTCACTCACCGAGCCGATCAGCATGGGAACGTCTTTTGAAATCTGCGGAGCAGCATCGAAGAACGAGCGCATGTTGACCAGCTTTCCATCAATGCAAGGTGACCAGCCGACGCGCGGTTTACCCGGTGCGCCCGGGCCCAAGATGGGGGGCCCCGGTGGATTGATCTTGGCAGCGGCTGCAGTGCCGGCGGCCATCAGTTTGCTCCACTCCATCTTCTGCAACGACTCGATGTCGTTGGGGGCCAGCCCAAGATCTTTCATCAACAGGCGGGCGAGTTCGGTTTGCTGTTCCTTGCTGGGAATGTTGCCGCCTCCTCCTGACTGTACGGCCGCGCGATGAAAGAGCCCGGCTGCCGACGGCATGCCCATCAGCGTGGTCACCTTTGATCCGCCGCCGGACTGGCCGTAGATCATCACCCTATCCGGGTCTCCACCGAAGTTCTCGATATTGTCGTGAACCCAGCGCATCGCCGCCACTAGGTCAGACATGCCGACGTTAGCTGAGTCTTCATAGGCTCGGCCGCCGATTTCAGAGACATCGAAGAAACCGAGGATGTTGAGACGGTGATTGACCGAGACTTGTACCACGTCGTGGTGTCGGGCGATTTGAGCGCCCTCATGTGAGGGCAGTTCGTACGAGGATCCGAAGCTGTATCCTCCGCCGTGGATGTAAAACATCACAGGCCGCCTGCCTGTCAGACTTGAGGTCCAGATGTTCAGCTTGAGCAGGTCTTCGCTCTGCCAGCCGTCATCCCAGTCAAAGAGGAAGGTCTGTTCGGGATTCGTCCAGGTGTGCAGATTCTGCGGACAATTCGCTCCATACACCAGAGCGGGATACTCGTCGGTCCAAGGCGTGGGCGGCTTGGCTGGGAGCCAGCGGTTCGCTCCTGCTGTGGTCTGCCCGTATGGCACGCCCTTGAACGTGAATACACCACCATCGACAAACCCCCGCACTTTTCCGTACTGGGTTTTCGCAATCGCCGAAGCCGGCGTCGAGCAGTTACCGGGTCCCTGATGAGCCGAGGTCTTGATGCTGTCCGATACTCGAGCAGCTTCACTTGCAATAATTCCTATTCCTGCCGTGGCCGAAAGCAGCAGTGCCTCGCGTCGGGTAAGAACACTACGCTTTGAAGAATCAGACATGAGTGCCGCTCCTTTGTTCGCGTTCTGTAACGTGGATACAGCGTTCAGTCCTACTCGGGCAATGCATATTGGCCATCAAGGTGAAAGTGCGCCGTCGCGCCGGGAGCTCCCGTATCAGGCTGGCCTCCGCCGATGCTGATGGTGTAGTCCCCTTGCGCGATGATCGGATCTCCTTCTTCGGTGACCATGCCGAGGTCACGCGGGCTGAGGTCGAAGTGCACCTTTTGACTCGCGCCCGGGTCCAGGTGGATGCGTTGGAATCCACGCAGAGCGATGCGGGGAGCTCCCTTGACAGTCGGAAACTTGAGATAGAGTTGCACGACCTCGTCTCCCGCAACTTTGCCTGTGTTAGTCACGGTCACATCGGCGCCCAAAGGTTTTCCCGCAGCAACGTTCTGCTCAGTCAGGCTCAACTCGCCGTAACTAAACTTCGTGTAGCTGAGTCCGTAACCGAACGGATAAAGTGGCTTGCCGGTGAAATAACGGTACGTCCGGTTTGCCATCCCATAATCCTCAAAATTCGGCAACTGATCGACGCCCTTGTAGAAGGTAACCGGCAGGCGACCGGCGGGATTGTTCTTGCCGCTGAGAGTTTCAGCCACTGCCGTGCCACCTTCTTCACCGGGATACCACGCGTCAAGAACGGCGTTGGCATGTTCGTTGATCCAGTTGACGGCGAGCGCACTGCCATTCATGAGAACGACCGCGACCGGTTTGCCGGTTCCTACAACAGCTTCGACAAGATCTTCTTCCGGCTGAGGCATGTCGATACTGGTGCGGTCTCCGCCGAGAAATCCGGGCTCGCTGACCGGCATCTCTTCGCCCTCAAGCTGGCTAGTAATACCCACGACAGCGATCACAACATCTGCGTTCTTCGCGGCAGCGATCGCTTCCGCCGAGGGCGCATTGTTCGCCTTCGTCCAGATCAGTTCCGCGCGCGGTGCGCTGTTCCTGGTTCCGTAGGAGATCTCGAGCGCGACCTTGCGGCCCTTCTCGAGGTGGACGCGGCCTACGCCCGCCGAGAGTCCCCGCGTGCCACCGCCGAACGCGCTCGCTACTTGCTTCCCATCAACGGTGAGCCTTCCGAATCCTTGGCAGCGAATGCCGAGGAGGAAGTCACCTGATTCCGTGGGCGTGAGGAATCCCGTCCATTGCACTCCGAAGGTCTTCTTGCTCGCGACCTCCGGCGGCAGGTTCGTCTCGGTGAGCTTCACGTTGGGTTCGGTGCGGGTGACGAGGGGCGTGGGCTTCGGTCCCTCAACTGGTCCGCGGCGCACGCCTTCGGTGTAGTCGGCCTGAAGGCCTCGCTTGCCATCTGGAGTGGTGAGCAGAGCATCTGGAACTGGACTTCCATCGGTCCTCAGGAACTGCGTTCCCGGAACGAAGGTGATGGACGCATTGGGGAACTCAGCTTTCAGGCCATCCATGATGGACACGATATGCGTGGGCTGTCCCGCATAATTTCCCAGGAGCGGCCTGGTCTGGTCAGCAAGCGGCCCAACAACAGCGATCTTCTTTATTCCCGGTTTCAATGGCAGTATGCCATCGTTCTTTAGCAGGACCATGGATTCATTCGCCAGCTGGAGCGCTTCTGCTCGATGTTCCGCGCTGTCGAGCTCCTTCTCATCGATCTTGGTGTAGGGCACCATGTCCGGCGGATCGAACATGCCGAGCTTGATGCGCGCGGTGAAGAGCCGAATTAGCGCGGTGTCTAAGTCGCTCTCGGGTAGATACCCTTGCTGGACGGCATCGATATAGGCCTTGTCTACCGGTTCCCCAAAACGGGAAGTAAAGGTAACGCACTCGTTATCCATGCCGCGGATCACCGAAATGGCCGCGCCTTGCGCCTGCGTCGGGCGATAGCGATGATTGGCTGCGACATCTCTCACTGCATCGCAGTCCGAGACCACGTATCCCTGGAAGCCCCACTTCCCGCGCAACTGGTTCTGAAGCAGGTACTGGCTCGCGCAGGCCGGCTGGCCGTTGATCGCGTTGTAAGCGCACATTACCGACCCAGCTTTTCCTTCGACGATCGCAGCGCGGAAGCCGGGCTCGTAGGTATCGACCTCATCGTGCTTGCTTACGTCAACGTCGGCAAAGTGACGTGTAGGCTCGGGCCCGCTGTGTACCGCGAAATGTTTTGGCGTCGCGATCGCGAGGTAGTATTTCGGATCATCACCCTGCAGTCCGGTCACGTAGGCAACGCCCATGCGGCCGGTGAGAAACGGATCTTCTCCGTAGGTCTCCTGCCCACGGCCCCAGCGCGGGTCACGGAAGATGTTGAGGTTGGGCGACCAGAAATCCAGGCCTCCCATAATGCCGGTGTGCCCTTCACGCAGGTTCTGCACATGCTTGATGCGGCCTTCAATCCCAATCTGCGCCGCCATGGTGTGAATCCCCGGCGCGTCGAACGTAGCAGCAAGCCCGATCGGTTCGGGATATTCAGTCACTCCCTCGTTGATCACGCCGTGCAGCGCTTCGCTCCACCATTGGTAAGCAGGAATCTTGAGCCGTGGCACTGCGGCGGAATTGTTCTGCATCTCGGAAGCTTTCTCCGCCAGAGTCATGCGGTGAACCAGGTCCATCGCGCGCTCTTCAGGTGAAAGCTTCGGATTCATGTACGGAAGGTTGGAAGTGTCTTGTGCGATTGAGGTGCACGTAAGAAAGAGGATGCAGGCGACTAAGATGGCTAGCATGAACTTCCCAAAATGGTTCATCTCTTCTCCCGGAGGTATTCGACTGCTTTTATTTGCAACCTGCTTGAAAACACAGATTCTTGCTGAAGAAAGGCATTACATGGTTCTGAAAACGATCGGCGACTTTGCTGGTATGTGTACCGGAGTACAGTTCGAAACTGTTCGCGATGCCGTATTTATCGAGAACACCATGCAATTTCTGGGTATCGACTTTTAAGCCATCCTGGTCGCCGACATCGATCGCGATTGCGCGATACCGGCGCAAATTGTCTATGTACTGATC
>DATEMI010000332.1:0-7470 GCA_035275665.1 Terriglobales bacterium
AACCGCATCGACGACCAGATGATGGCGGGCGAGCTCTTCATGCAGAGCGGAGACATTCCTCAGGCTCTCCAGATTCTGCAGCATGCCGAGCAGATCAAACCGTCAGCCCATGCCGAGCTGCTGATGGCGATCGGCTACATGAAGCAGCATGAGACCGGGCGCGCCAAGCAGTTGCTCGACATGGCGCGCCGCCGCGATCCTAATAACATCGACATTTTCCGCGCAGTAGCCAACTTCCAACGCGAGGGACACGATTACCAGGGCGCAATCGCCACGCTGAGGAGCGCGCCAGTCCAGAAGCCCGATCTGCTTGCCGATCTGGGCTACACCTATGAACTCGCCGGCATGAAGCAGGAAGCCGCCGACACGTACTCGAAATACGCAACCAGCGATCCGAAGAACATCAACGCGCAGCTAAGCGCCGCGCAGGCGTGGATGCGATTGAATAATCTCGATAAGGCGCAGCAGTTCATCAACCAGGCTGCGACCATCGATCCGGATTACTACCGCTTGCACGCCGTTCGCGCTTCGCTGGCGAAAACACAAAATAAAGATGCTGTTGCCGCGCAGGAGTACGAAGCCGCGTTGGCGCGCATGCCGGAAGATGTTCCGGAAGGACCGATATTTCCGATTGAGCTGCGCTTGAATCTATCGGAAATCTACAAAGGACTTGGAAACAACGCCGCTGCACAACAGCAGATCGCTCTTGCCGAGCAGGCTATCGACAAGATTCAAGTGGAAGGTCCACAGAAAGCTGAGTTCTTGCGTGTACGGGCTTCCATAGCGATGGGCAGTCAGAACTACTCTGCCGCCGCAAAAGACCTGCAAGATGCGATGCAGCTCGATCCGAACAACTCCAACATCGAGTTGCAGTACGCCAATCTTCTCTGGATTCAACAGAAAAAAAGCGAGGCTCAGCAAGTCTATCTGGCGGTGTTGAAACACGACCCGGCCAATCGCTTCGCACTTGAGAGCATGGGATATCTCATGCGCGACATGGGCAAGATTCCCGAAGCAGAACAGTACTTCCACCAGATGGCGAAGCTCTATCCCGACGATTACGTTCCGTATCTCGCTCTCGGCGACATGTATACCTCCATCGACAAGCTCGACCAGGCAGAAGTCGCGTATGAAGAGGGATATAAGCTCGCTCCGCAGAATGCTGCGCTGGTCGCAGGTGGGGCGAATGCCGCGATTCAAAACCATAAGTTCCAATTGGCGCAGGCTTGGGTCCACCGCTCCACTCCAGCGATGATGGACGACCCGCGCGTACAGCGTGAATGGGAACGATCGCTCTTCTTTGAGGGAAAATATCGCGAGTCCGCGCAGTTCGGTTACAAAGTTTTGGCGCAGCGTCCGAAGGACCTCGATGGCGCCGTCTATCTCGCCTACGCGCTCTATAACCTTGGCCGGTACGACGACACGCTGGCGCTCGCTTCGCGCTACGAAGTCATGCTGCCGCAAGAGCCGAACTTCCCACTCCTGCAAGGACACGTTCACAAGCAGCAGGGATTGCTCGACAAAGCCGCAGATGATTACGGACGCGCTCTGAAGCGCGATCCCAAAATGGTCGAGGCCTTTGTAAATCGAGGGTATGTTGAAAACGACCTGCAGGATGCGGACGCAGCCATTGCCGATTTCGATCAGGCTCTGAAGCTGCAGCCAAACAATGGCAGCGCGCGATTAGGAGCGGCATTCTCGAACCTTGAACTGCATCGTTCGCATGCAGCGCTCGATCAAGTGGCGCAGGCAGAAAAGATCCTTGGTGTCTCAGCCGCGACGCATGAAGTGAAGGCAACCGCGTACCGGCAGATTCGTCAATTGCAGAAGGCTGAAACGGAATATCGAGCGGCGATCACGATGTCGCCCAGCGATGTCTCGCTGCACACTGCGTTGGCCGACACACTGTATTACGAACACAAGTACAAGCCGGCAATCGATCAGTTAACGATTGCGATCCGCGAGCAATCCGACGATCCGTTCCTCTATGCCCAGCGCGCACATGCTGAAGCTGAGCTCAAGATGCGCTCCGCGACCCTCGAGGACGTGAAACTCGCTGAAGATCAGGCTCCCGACCAAGGCGCCGTACTGCTCGCTACGGGCGATGCGCTTCTTCTGCTCGGCGAGAAAGAAGCTGCGCAACAGCGCTTTGCCCGCGCTCTCGATGCTCCCGACACCAATCGCGTGGAAACCCGCCTGGCATTTGCGCGACTCTTCGTTAATCAACACAAGTATGACGACGCTCGCCAGCAGGTCTCGCTCGGATTTACAGAGGCGCGCATCGGGGAGTCCATGCCGGCTACGGCAGATGACCTCGTGGCTGCAGGAAACATTTTTCTATCCATGAACGACTTTGATCTCGCGCAAAAGCTCTATGAGCGTGCGAAAGAAGCTGGCGCCGCTGATGAGCAAGTCGCAATTGGCATGGCAAACGTAGCGCTGGCGCAGGGAGACGATCGTCGCGCCGAGCAGTACTTGGCGAGCCTGGGCAATCGTGATCAGTATCTCGATGACTATGACTACATGCTGGCTGAAGGCTCGATTTATCGCATGCGTCACGACATGCCGAACGCGGTAAGCGCGTTTGCTCGCGCCAATGCTCTGGCTCCGGAGAACGACAACTATGAAGTTCAGCGCAGCCTGCATGAGACCGCTGGAGAAGCCGGCATGCCGATCGCTGGAAACGTGAACCTGCTCTCCGATTTCTCCATTGCTCCGGTCTTCGACGATGCAACCATCTACACCACCGACGCACGTCTCGCGGGATTGAGCGGCAACACCGGCCAGCTCCCGACGGCGCGGCGTCTGGTGGAGACACAGTTCACGCAGGGATATCGGTATCATCCCGGATCGGGAATTCCGGTCGTGAGCGGCTTTTTCCAGCTCGATCACTATTCCGGCAACTACTCTCTGCCCTTTGCGTCACGAATCGTTGCTACTGACACTAACAACTACAACCTGAACGGCGGCATCAATCCTGTCCTACGACTTGGCTCAGCCAAGTTCGAGTTCAACACTGGGCTACAGTTCACCGTGCGTCGCGACGGCAATGCGAGGACCAATTTTGACGTGAACCAGAACCTGTTCCGACAGTTCGCGTATATGTCCTCGAGCCCGCTCTTCAACGCGCTCACCATTCGCGGAATGGCCTATCACGAGTCTGGTCCGTTCACGTTGCAGCATCTCAGCTCAGGAGAGAAGGGCGCTCGCATCGACTTCACCGTTGGCCGTCCTTGGGGTAAGAACGCGCTGGTCACCGGCTACACCATTCGCGACCTGCAGTTCAATCCGGTGATCAGCGAGTTCTTCTCGACATCTTCCTACATCGGATTCCAGCGCCAATTTGGGCAGAAGCTGACGCTCACGCCCATGGTGCAGATGATCCGTTCATGGAGAGTTGAAGCGCCGCAATTTGCGCGTGCAGAAGCATTTATGCCGGCAGCAACGTTTGAATACCGGCCTACGGAAAAGTGGACGGTGGACGGGAACTTTGCCTGGCAATCCGGCCGCGGCAAAGATCCTTTGCTGCACGCTTATGACAACGTGCAGAGTGGAATTTACATCTCTTACCTAAAGCCCTTACGCCAGAACCAGCGTGATGGGTTAGGTGAGTTTCCGGTCGAGTATCCGATTCGGTTTTCGGTCGGCGTGCAACAACAGAACTTTTTTAACTTAGCTGGCAGCGGACAGACAGAAATCGTTCCAGTTATTCGTCTGACGTTATTTTAACGAGCCAGAGGGACCCGATGAGTAAAGCTTGCGTGTTAGCGCTTTTGTATCTGCCGTCGCGTGATCACGAGTACCGTAATTCGAACCGATTCGTGAGTCGAATTGCACCTTCGAATGTCGCTCGCAGCTTCGAGCTCCGGAGGGTGCAATGGATGTAAGAGCAATTCTCCTCATCGGAAATCCAGATCCAGCTGACGGAGCTGCCCCGTCCGTTGGAGCCGAAGCCTTCTCTGGCGTGCCGCTCTCCTTGCTGCCGGTTCTCGGAAAGCCTCTCCTGCATCGTTTCACTGATCGGTTGAAAAAAGCTGGAGTAGATTCCATCGCGGTGCTCAATACCGGCGAGTGCTCCTCGCCGTTGGTCGAGGACGCGCACCGTTCCGACGTGAAGTGGAAGGACGTTTCAGCTCAGCAAGCTTGGCGCGAAGCCGAAGACCGGTTTGATGAATTCGTCCACTCTGGCGCCGACCTCGTCCTTTTGGTCAGGCTGGGTACTTATGCCGAAGTCGAAATCGATCCGCTCATCCAATTCCATCTTGATCAGCGCAATCACGTTACGCAGGTAGCCAGGGAAGATGGTGCTCTCGATTTCTTCGTGCTCTCCTCTTCTCGCCGCAACGACGCTGCGTTCCTTCTGCGCAACAAGCTCACGAAGATGCGGGTAACGGCAAGGCCATTCATGACGCGCGGGTACGTTAATCCACTGCAGAGTGCTTCAGACTTTCGCCGGCTCGTCCTAGATAGCTTCCTGTTGAAGACCTCGATCGAGCCGGCCGGAGAGCAGGTTCGTCCAGGCATTTGGATGGGCACAGGTGCGCGGGTTCATCGCAGTGTGCGGCTGGTGGCGCCGTGCTATGTCGGAGCTTACAGCAAGGTACGCAAGGGCGCACTGATTACGCGCGGCACCTCTCTAGAGCATCACAGCGTGGTCGATTGCGGCAGCGTGGTCGAAGCGAGCACGTTGCTTCCTCTTTCTTATTTAGGCGCGGGGCTGGATTTGACGCATTCCATTGTGGGAAATAAGCGAATCGTGAGCGTAAAGTACGGAGCCGAGCTTGAGGTGGAAGATAAGAACCTGGTTTCAGCCGTGCCCTCGACCTCCGCGCTGCGCACGCTGCAGGACGCCGCCAATCTCGCAACATTCGTTCCGCGTCAGTTCATTCGCAGCCTCGTTGCCGGTTCGAAGCCGAAGCCGGCGCCGGCACAAGTCGAATGTCCGTCCGGCTTTGATGCGGCTGCAGTAACTCGCCCCGCTGTGCAGGAGCACGCGGGGTTAACGTCAAGTGTGATTGCCAGAGTGAGGGAATAGATGGAACTCAGCAGACCCGTAGTCGTGAAACGCATGCCCGAGAAAGTAAACCAGCGCGAAGCTCGCAAGTTTCTTGCAGACGTCCAGCCGTTTCTGAACGCCGATCGTCCGCAGCTTGTCTTTGATCTTTCCGCAGTCAGACAACTTGACGCCGCTGGTGTGGAAATGTTGTTGCATTGCGTCTCCGAGGTCATGAAGCGCGACGGCGATCTAAAGCTTGCCTCGCTCTCGCCGCAGGCGGCAATGGTGTTAGAGCTCACCCGTACGGACCGTCTGTTCGAGATTTACGAAACCTCGACTGAAGCCGCGCGCAGCTTCTCAGGCTTCTTGCCCAACGCAATGCGTCCGATTCCGGTATTCCAACAACCGATGCCGGCGGAGGGGTTGGCGGCGTAATAAGTTCATGGCAGTACCGTCCGCGGCAGCGGATGGGTATCCGGTATAAACCAGGCCCATTCACCACCGCGAACGGTACTGACGCGATACTGCGAAGGGTACCGACTCCCTCCCAAGTCCCAGCAATCACTGCAGAAACCTTGTTAACCGTTTTCTACATCCAAAGCAGCAGCATGTAAGCAGCAGATGAACTCTGGCTCTGAAACAATTTCATTTCCGCTCCGCACTGCGTGGCGATTGCGCTTTAACGATTGGCGCGAGCGTGGCGCCGCGTCACGCGTGCTGAGCGGCAGTATCGTGATGCTGGTCGGCTCGGTGCTGGTGGCGAGTATCAATTTTGGCTTCAACGTCTCAATGGCGCGACTGCTCGGGCCGGCGCTATTCGCGCAAGTAGCTGCCGTTGTCACGCTGCTCATGCTCGCGTCAGCTGTGAGCCTATCGTTCCAGATGGTGTGCGCGAAGTTTGTTGCGCGCAACGAGAGCACGTTCGGAAAGCTCGCCGTTTTTCACGGCCTGAGAAAGCGCGCGTGGATCGTTGGCATTGCAATCGCCGTCGGGCTGACGCTTGCGCAAAAGCCCGTGGCTACCTATCTGCGCATGCCGAACTCGTGGGTGCTCGCGGTTTTCGCCTTGGGAATGGCTTTCTACACTCCGTTGGGAGTGAAGCGCGGCAATATGCAGGGACTGTGCGAATTCGGAGCGCTGTCTCGCAACTACATTTTTGAGGCCGGTTCCAAACTGGCATGCGCCATTTTGCTCGTGGAACTAGGCTACAGCGTGATGGGAGCGGTCGGCGCGATCTCAGCATCGATCCTGGCTGCGGTACTGATTCCGAGTCCGAAGGCGCAGCCCGACGCAGGCAGCACGGCAGTCATCCCTGCATCTTTCAGAGAAGGCATCCAGGCGATCGTCTTTTTTGTCGGACAAGTTGTGATCAACAACATCGACATCATCCTGGTAAAACACTTCTTCGCCGCGGAACAGGCCGGATTATACGCCGCCGTCGCCCTGGTGGGGCGCGTGCTTTACTTTGCCGCGTGGTCGATCGTCAGTGCCATGTTTCCGATCAGCGCCGCGGCGAAAGATGACGAAAACAAAGTTCACGTACTGGTAGTGCCGTTCCTGATCGTGCTTCTGATGTCGATTACGTTCGTCGTTGTGCTGGCACTCTTCCCAGGATTCATCATTCATCTGGTAGTTGGCGAAGGCTTTCACTACGCTGCGCCGTTCTTGAGTCTCTACGCGGCGGCCACCGGGCTTTACGCCTTGTCTGTCGTGCTTATGACGTACGAAATGTCCCGCAAGATCGCGAATACAGGCTGGGTACAACTGATATTCAGCGGAGCGCTGATCTTGCTGATTTATATGCTTCACTCCAGTTTGCGACAGGTGATTGTCGTGCAGATCGTGCTTATGGTGCTGATGCTGCTCGTAGTTTCACTTCCATTTTTACGTTCCATCAGAAGTTTGCGATGGAAGGAGGTTGCATGATTCTCAAGCGCCGCATAACTGAGGCAGAAGTCATTGCCGAGTTTTTGAAGAATGAGTTTTATCAAAAAGAGTACGATCGCGACCGCGATCAGTACGAAACGATCGTGCTCGATCCCGACTTGGCCGATGAGGCGCAAAACGCCGTTCGCCGCGCGCTGCTCTATCGCCGCCGCGGACACATGTGGCGCGAAGTGCCTCGCGACACCGTCTGGCACGAAGCCGAGATCGATGCCGAAGATTTAAAACGCATTCGCGTTTTTCCGCGCGCTCACTGGCGCAAGATCTCGGACGGCAGCTTCCTGCTGAGCGAGATTGTAAAACGCATTCGCGAGTCCACGATCGCCAAAACCGATCCCGCGTTTTCGAAAATTCAACTACTGCGTTATCGCCTGCAGCGCGATTCGGTAAACTCCGCCGTGCTGCTGATCGGCGTTGACGAAGAACAGCCGCTCACGATCCTCGAAGGCAACCACCGCCTGGCAGCAGCGATGCTAGTCTCCCCGCACCTGGTGCACACTGGCTTCCGCATCATCTGCGGACTCTCACCG
>DATEMI010000333.1:0-4822 GCA_035275665.1 Terriglobales bacterium
TGTTCCAACGCTTCGTCGGCTGAGTTGGCCTTAACAATCTTTTCCCCAAGCTCAGCCAGCATAGCTTCGTATGTCAGAAGCTTGGCGGGGTTGTTGTCCACTAGCAGGATGTTGATCATCTTATCCGTACCTGGCCCCGGCGACGTCGAGGTGAGCGAAAAACGGGATGAACCGGTCGCACTACGAACTGGGGGTTCCCTGTGATTCACAACCTGGAAATCGCGGGGAATTTGAGGATTATACCTTTACGTCGATGCAGAGCAATACATCTCATGATTATGGGTGCGCCAGAAATGGATGTAAGACTTTGACTAGTCCAGCAGAGCCATCAGCCTTGGAAACCACAAGATCGATTCCTAACGCCTCAGCACGAGAGCCATTGGTTGCCAGGCGACAAACGTTCCCTTCGGCGCTCGGTGCCGAAGATATTTTTGCTCTTTTTGGAACGCAGTTCCCATGGCCGGCTAGCCACCGCCAACATTCAGCCGCTCAGCGGGTCAACTAGGCAATGCTCGGTACCTGCCCAAAGCGATACGAAAACTAATGCGAAGCCTGATTCGGCGGCGAGGCGGAAGAAGATGGGCTCTGCTTCGTACTTGCCGGCAATATTCCGGGCACGAGGTACGCAGCCAGCGGCGAGTGCGCCCGGCGCAGCGCCAGCACGACGCACCGCGCATTCATTTCCGCGCCCTCGGCGCTGGTGTGTGTGTGGTCCTTCGGGAAAAGCAAAGCGGTTTTCTCGGGCCCCATCGCCTCAAGGCTGTCGGCTTCAATCGTCGCCATGTCGATGTATGGGACCTGTTCCTCGGCCGCAAGCTGGCGCAGCTCGTCGTCATACCCCATATCCCGCTCGATATGCGATTTGCCATCCGGACCCGAGGTCCATATGTTGCGGATGGTGAGCGAGAGGAGCAGCGGGCTGGCCTGTTTGGCGCGCGTGTCGGCAATGTATTTGCGTATGTACCAGCCGTAGGTGTGCACGGTTTCGATTTGACCATCGGGCAATGTTACTTCCTTAGTTTCAGCGCCCAGCCCCTTCAGGCTGCCACGCGCCTTTGCCCCATCGAGCTCACCACCATCGTTGTGGCCCATCTGCAGAAGTACGTAATCGCCCGGCTTCATCTCGGCGAGCACGCGGTCCCATGCGCCTTCGCGAATATAGCTGCGGCTGCTACGGCCGGCGATGGCGCGATTAGCAACATTGATGCGCGCAGTCTCGAAGTAGTGGGCGAGGTGGTCGCCCCAACCAAGGTCGGTCTCATTGCGGGCGGTGGAATCGCCAACGATGAAGAGTGTAGGTAGCTCGGGGTTCAACGGGATCGATGGCGCAACCGAGGTCTGGGGAGGCGTGGGTGGCGGCTTGAGGGAATCGGCTGGAGCTTGTGCCCGACCGGCGAGCACAGCAAAGAGGAAAGCGGGGGAGAGAAGAACAAGTATCATCCGATTGCAGAACTTTCGAAACATAGCCTTTGCTCCATGGCCACAGCTGATCAGCTCGTGGCGCCGATAATCATCTCCCGACACGGCAATTCTTCTCAATAAAAAGATGATTCTATTAGCGGAGCCCAGCGTGAGTTACACCGGGTTAGGAAGGTCGGAAATCAAATAGTCGTGTTTCGCCGCCGGCAGAGAATCGCGGCTGCCCGCCTCTTGGACCGGAATGTCCGGCGTTCAGGCGGGTTCTTGGTTTGAAGAATAGCCAATAAAATTGGTACTTGCAGAGCTGGACTGCCGCGTCCAGGCGTTACAAACATCCAAGCGACTCGAGGACCGCATTTTTCGCATCATCCGATGGATGTGGTTCTTCACCGTCTGTTCGGAAAGGTTCAAGGTATTGGCGATTTCCTTATTAGTCAGACCGCGGCTGATTAGAGGGATGAGTTGTTGCTCGCGCCGCGTTAGCTCCCAAGTCGCCGTCACGGTCTGGCTCGGAGCCTTCACCGACGCCGCAACATAATCAAACAGCACCCGCGTATAAGACGGGGGACACGCTGCCTGCCCCTGTGCCACAGACCGAATCGCGCCAATCACTTCCAGTGCTGAAGCATCGCGCAACACATATCCGCGAACGCCGCCTTGGATGGCTTTCAAGAAATGTGCGTGATTATCTTCCATGGCGACCAGCACACAACTCGGCTTACCACCTGATGTTGCTTCGGCATCCGTTCCGGACGGCACGACGTACATGTCGAGCGAATCAAGCACGACAACGTCAGCATCCGATATCGTTCCACCGACATCTTCAAACGCAGACGTCTTCGCAGAGATAACGTCGAACTCACATTTCTTCGAAAGCATCCTGGCAATAGCTTCGGTAAGAATGCGGTTGCTGCAGCTAACGAGGACTTTAGTTGCGCTTTTCACAGGCTCCTCATCCAATCGCATTTTTTGTAATGTGTTTCACCGCTTCCCGTTACCGCCTTGGTTGTATTTACGACAAATGTATATCATAAGCAAGTGTATATTTTACTTTGTACCCTGAACGTTACTGCGGCAACGTAAGCTTTGTCTGACAACTTGGTTCGAGACGTGCCTCTGTAAACCCTTAAGCACAAGAAATGTCGCGGCTCAGAAATGCATTTCGCTTGATTAATTTCTTGCGTGTTGCGCAGACACACCAATGCGCCGTTATCGCGACAACGGAACGAAACCAGCTATCTTTGAACTTGCTAACCGTCTAAATCGACCCGCGGACCGGCCCCGGCACCGCTCGTGCTGACGCGTTAGCATTCTTGTAACGCTTTCGGACACGGTTGCGTTACAAGTCGCGTGGCGCTGTGAAAATCCCCAAGAGTATATCCGAGTTTGGGACTTTTGATCACAAAATTGCGACCGCTAACCTTTTCCCAATCCCTCCGGAACGCGCCTACTGGAAAGTGGTCAGGGCGAACGGATTTTGAACCACCGACCTCCTGGTCCCGAACCAGATTCGAGCCCTTATTGAAATCTGTTGAATTTCGCCGAAATTAACTGATTTGTTTGGAACCAATTAGCGAGCGTTCGTTGAACGCGATTGAGAGTCGTGGAATCTAGAGGCTCTCTCAGCTACAAAATCGTCTACAACCAAATGAGGTGAACCCCTTTCCTGAGACAGTTTGCGTGTCTACACCGGCCGTTTGTTTTTGAAGTGAACCCCCACGTGAAACAAAGTCCGTTCCTACAGTTTGCAACACCCTGCTCGTTCCTCGCACTTATCTCGCTGATTCTTCAGCAGGGATGGAGTCTGGGGGAAGGGACGGCGTTTGAGTCCCTTCCCCCAGCAGCCCTGTCGAAGATTCCTCGTCGTTTCTGGCAAAGAATCTCACTGTCGCACTGCTTGATGCTTCGACGCGGTCGCTCTGCTGCTCGAATTCCTCCGGCGAGCGGTAGCCCAGTGCGGAGTGCAGCCGTTTCTGGTTGTAATAGCGTTCGATGAACTCCTCGACGTGCTCGCGCAAATCGTCGAGATCGACATACTCAGTCGCGTAAATCTCTTCGCGCTTAAGCGTCTTGAAAAAGCTCTCGCAACTCGCGTTGTCGTACGGGTTCGCCGGCCGACTCATGCTAGGAACTATCTCGTGCTGTTTCAAGATCGTCACATATTCCGCCGAGGCGTACTGCACACCACGATCGGAATGGTGCACTAGGCCAAGCAGTGGACGGCGAGCCACGATCGCCTTCTCCAGCGCCTCGGTTGCCAGACGGGCAGCCAACGTTCGGTCCAACATCCAGCCCACAACCTTGCGCGAGAAACCATCCAGGATCACCGCTAGATACACGAACTCAGCGCGTAACCGGATGTAGGTAATGTCGGCCACCCAGAGCTGATCGGTTCCGGTCAACGTCATCCGCCGTGATAGGTTCAGATAAACCTCCAGTGCGTGATTCGAGTCCGTGGTTGTCACGAACGCTTTGGGTTGGACCGCGAGCAGGTTGTCCTCCCGCATCATTCGCCAAACTCTCTTATGGTTCACCATCATCCCGCGACGTCGCAGCTCCGCCGTCACCCGCCGGTAGCCGTACCGACGTCTGTGCTCCAGCGCGATGCGCTGAATGACTGACCGCAACTCGAGATCTTCCTCCCGCGGTGCTTGTTGCTGCCACGATCGATAGAACCCGGCACGGCTGACCCGCGCCAGTTCGCACATGTGCTCGATACTCAGGCCGCCTTGCATCGGCATCACTTCCCGGATCTGTTCGTAGATGCCGTCCCGCCAGCACGCGCTTCAAATCGCGCACTTGCTTGCGCAGCTCTCGTATCGGTGAGTCGGCAGTCCCACCTTCGATCGCTTTCAGGTGGTTCTTCCAGTGGTAGAGCACCGTTCGGTGAATGCCTAACTCTTCCGCCAGCGCTGAGATGCTCTCACAGTTCTTCATCCGCTCCAGCGCCATCAGCTGGAACGCTCTTGGGTACTTCCTGACTCGCTTCTTCATGCCCACTCGCAGCCTCTTTCTCGGCTGGGTGTTGTTACCGCGCGTGTCTCATTTTAGGGGTTCAGTCCAGAAGTGCGCGCTCTGAACTGCGGAGGGCTTCTCGTCTGAAATTGTATTCGAGGCGATGTACCGGATGTAACGGCTTGCCTTTAGCTTCAAACCGAACGTTGGCGATTGAAGAGAAGTATCAAAAACCTGAAACCCGCCTTGCTGATTAGCGGATACGCTCTCCCGTTCAACCATTTCTCGATTCCTAAATAAAAGAGGCAACAAGACCGGGAACTTACCCCCTCGCGTCTAAGCCGCGACGACTTCGAAAAGTTTCTATAATCCTAGACCAACCGATATGCCGTCGCGGTTAGTCAATGAGAACAGCTGGCCTTCAACTGGACGCCTTGGCTCGAATCAT
>DATEMI010000334.1:0-2615 GCA_035275665.1 Terriglobales bacterium
ACCGAAGCGACTTCTTCGACTTCCCCGAACCGCCCGACCGGTATGAGCCCCGGATTGGCCTTCGGATTCGATGTGACCATTTCGGTCGCTATGAGTGCGGGAGCGATCGCGTTCACGGTCACTCCCTCCCTCACCAGAAGGTTTGCGAGTGAGTGCGTCAAGCCGATCATTCCCGCCTTCGACGCCGCGTAGTGCGGCCCAACCACTCCTCCGGTTTGCGCAGCCACCGACGACATGTTGATGATGCGTCCCCAGCGCTGTTCGCGCATCTTCGGGAGCACTGCCTGGGTCACGAGGAACGTGGACTTGAGATTTGTGTCGATGATCTCGTCCCAATCTTGTTCCGTGATTTCCTCGATCTTTTGTGGGCGTGCGATCGCAGCATTGTTCACGAGAATGCTGACCACCCCCAACTCGTTCTCCACTTGTGCGACCATCTTTCGGACTTCGTCGGCCTGCGAGACGTCGGCCTTCACCAGGACCGTGCGGCGGCCGGCTCCCCTCGCCTGCTCGGAGACCGAGTGGGCCTCCTCCTCATGACAGCGATAATTCACGGCCACATCTATCCCGGCGATGGCCAAGGCAATGGCCACGCCGGCCCCGATACCGCGGCTGGCACCCGTCACAAGCGCCACTTTGCCTGTAAGGCTATCCATGTTGACGACCATTCTCTCGCAACTCGGAGTTCCAGGTACTGAGTACTAGGTAGTGACGGGTAGTGTTAGAATTTCACCACCAATTACTCTCAGAGAGCCAGGGTTGATCGAACTCGCACCTTCGATTCTTTCGGCGGACTTTGCTCGTCTGGCCGACCAAATCCACGCCTCCGTTGAAGGCGGGGCATCGGTCATCCATCTTGACGTGATGGACGGCCATTTCGTGCCAAATCTTACAATCGGCCCCCCGGTGGTGAAGTCGATTCGCAAAGTCACTGACCTGCCTCTCGACTGTCACCTCATGATCGAGAATCCTGACGAGTACATCGCCGCCTTTGCCGAAGCGGGCGCCGATTGGATTTCCGTGCATCAGGAGGCCTGCCGGCACCTGAATCGCACCCTGACGCTTATCCGCAATCATGATTGCTCGCCCGGTGTCGTCATCAATCCGGCAACTACCGTCGATACGCTGACGGAGGTCCTCGATATCGTAGATTTCGTGCTGGTTATGTCAGTGAACCCGGGGTTCGGGGGGCAGAAATTTATCCCCGGTGTGTTGCATAAAATACGCAAACTCGTGGAATACCGTTCGGTGAACCGGCTGAATTTCCGCATCGAAATAGATGGGGGCGTTGCTCTGGACACGATTGGCGACATCGTGAGATCCGGGGCGGAGATCCTGGTAGCCGGCAACGCTGTGTTTGGTAAGGGTGATCCTAAAGTGAATGCGCAGAATTTGCTGAAGGCCGCCACGGAAGCTACTCTACAGAAAGTTTGATCCTTGGTAGTTAGCCGCTAGTCGTTCGCGAGGTAGCGCTCGAACCCGCAACGCCAGCTAACGGCAACTGTGTACCGGCCATTGGCCATTGAGGTTTTATGTCACGTCGTACTCCGGCAATTTTTCTTCTAGCAGCGCTGCTGCTCGTTACCGCAGCCTGTACGAACAAGAAGGTGAACAATCCGCTGGCGAACGTGGGCTCCAAGCAGCCCGACAAGGTGCTGTTCGACCGCGCCATGGAACAGATGAAGCATAACCGCTTCGATCAAGCCCGCATGATCCTTCAGACCCTGATCAACACCTACCCCGATTCCGAGTTCATCGCTCGCGCCAAGCTGGCCGAGGCCGATTCCTGGTACGCGGAAGGGGGTAGCACGGCGCTTGCGCAGGCCGAAGCTGATTATCGCGACTTCGAAACTTTCTTCCCTAACATGCCGGAAGCTGCCGAAGCGCAGTTGAAGATCGCCAACATTCACTACCAGCAGATGGAGAAGCCGGACCGCGACTTCACGCACGCGATGCGCGCGGAACAGGAATACAAGCAGCTCATCCAGCAATACCCGGACAGCAAGCTTCTACCGGAAGCGAAACAGCGTTTGCTCGAAGTGCAGGAAGTACTCGCCCAGCGAGAATTCGGCATTGGCCGGTTTTATTTCATCCGCATGTCGTATCCGGCAGCGATCGCGCGTCTTCGCACTCTCGTAGATCGCTATCCCTTGTTCAGCCAGGCGGATGAAGCTCTGTACATGCTCGCCCAGTCCTACGAAGGACAGATCACCAACATTCGGGCTTCGAAGATGCGGGAGACAGATAAAGCAACGGCGATCCAGGCGCTCACGAAGAATGCCACCGAGGCCTACGATCGCATCCTTACCCGCTATCCGGTGATGGAGCGTGCCGAGGACGCCCGCAGGCGCCTCGAAGCTCTTCATCAGGCTGTCCCCCATCCCACCAAGGAAGCCATCGCTCTTAACCGCAAAGAGGAGGACAGCCGTCGCAGCATGGGCATGTTTGGGCACTTGATGGGCGGCTTCCAGCGCCATCCCGATGTCGCGCAGGCTACGAAGGTCGGCGATCCTACGCTCAACGACACGCAAACAGTCAGTGCCTCGGACGTGGTCGTTGAGGAGACTCGCGCCATGCGCGGCGGAGTAGCGCCGGCTGGCAACAACAAGGTTTCG
>DATEMI010000335.1:0-5993 GCA_035275665.1 Terriglobales bacterium
GCCAAGATCGTAGAAGTGCTGCATCAATCCGAGGAGAATCGGCCGCGCATCCGGCGCATGGCCGATCGGCTCGGCGGCTGGTACACGCCAATCGCGGTTGGTTGTGCGGCGCTGAGCTGGATCATCACCCACCAGCCGGAGCGGTTCCTTGCGGTGCTGGTGATTGCCACTCCTTGTCCGCTTCTGCTGTCGATTCCGGTTGCGATCATCGGTGCGATTTCGGTGAGTGCTAAGAACGGAATCGTCATTAAGGATCCATCGATTCTCGAAAAGATCGACCGGTGCAGGACATTGATTGTGGACAAAACCGGTACCCTGACCTACGGACGGCCTCGCCTCACGCAAGTTGTCCCCCTGAGCAATTGGCCGACGGCCCTGATCCTGCAGTTCGCAGCCAGCCTGGAGCGTTATTCCAAACATCCGCTGGGCTCAGCCATCCTCCGTGCTGCAGCCGATCAAAACGTTTCGCTTGTCTCTGCCGAGGACGTCTCCGAATCTCCCGGCCACGGCCTATCAGGAACCCTCGATGGACATCATGTTCAGCTGACGGGGCGAGGCAAGTTGCCGGTTCAGCTCACCAAGGTTCTTTCGGATATGGCACCGGGACTCGAGTGCGTCATTCTGATTGACGGCACCCTCGCCGGCCTGCTGCGTTTTCATGATGAGCCGCGTCACGAGAGCAAGTCGTTTCTGCATCACCTGCGCTCGCGGCATGGCATCGAGAAGGTGGTTCTCCTCTCAGGCGACCGCCCGTCGGAGGTTGCCGCGTTCGGCAAGAGCATGGGGATCGCTCAGGTGCACGGCGGCAAGAGCCCTGAGGAGAAGCTGGCGATCGTTCGCGATCTGACGAAGAAAGCGCCCACGCTGTACCTGGGCGACGGCATCAACGATGCTCCGGCCATGCTGAACGCCACGGCAGGAATCGCTCTCGGCGTAAACAGCGACATCACCTCCGAAGCGGCCGGTGCAGTGATCCTGCAATCCTCTCTCGCCAGCATTGATGTCCTGGTGCACATTGGCCGAAGAATGCGCCGGATCGCTCTTACCAGTGCGGTAGGTGGAATGGCGCTGAGCGCCGTCGGCATGGGTGCAGCTGCGCTCGGGTTCCTTGCTCCAATCGGGGGAGCAATTCTCCAGGAGGCGATTGATCTCGCGTCGATCCTCAATTCACTGCGCATGATTCTCCCGGGATCGGACCTGGCGGATTATCGAGTACCCCCGCAGCTGGATGCGCAAATGGTCTCCTCCAGCGAACGCCTGCAGATTGCCGAGCCCGCGACAAAGCGATGAGAATCCCCTGTTTCTTTGCCGCCGGATGCTGGCTTATTCTTCGGCAGTCGTCGATTCGGAAGCTTCATCACCCTGTCAGCCCCAGCCGCTCGCAGTTCCAAACTGCCGGTAATTTCGCCAACGGCCTTGTCCCAGGTACTCACCGAAGAGCTGTCGCTAAAAGTACCGGCCGGGGAGCAATTGAGGGATACCGTCATGATTGCAGGAGATTGCGGTGACGCGTCGGTTCCTGCACTATAATGGCCGCCACTCCCGATGAGCGATCTATGGAAGCGGCGCGTCATCCCGAAATCCAGGAAAAGCGGCAACCTGGTGCGGCCACAATGGCGTCGGCAAAGACTCAATTCCGTCCAGGGGACGTGATTCTGGACCGATTCCGGGTCGTCCGGCTGCTCGGAAGCGGCGGCATGGGCGAGGTTTATGAGGCCGATGATCTGCAACTGGGCCGGATTGCCATCAAGACAATACGTGGCAAAATTGCATCGACTCCGCGAGCCCTTGAATGGTTTCGGCGTGAAATTCAACTGGCACGCAGAGTCAGCGGGCCGGAGGTTTGCCGTATCCATGAGCTTTTCATTGTTCCGGCGACGGAGCGCGACCGCCAGTCCGGTTTTCTGACCATGGAACTCCTCGACGGAATACCCCTAAGCACCCGTCTGCGCCAGTCGGGTGCAATTCCGCCGGCAGAAGCGCTTCCGCTGGTGCTGGACATCTGCCGGGGACTCGATCTTATCCATCGGGAGGGGATCGTCCACCGCGATCTAAAGTCTTCAAACATTATGCTTTGCCGCCGCGACGGGGCACTGCACGCCGTGCTGATGGATTTCGGACTAGCGGCCGAAGACAGCACTGTCGAAGGCCAGGCTATGGACCCGACGCTTAGCGACGCGCTTGCAGAGCGGCCTCGCAGCGGAATCGCCGGCACTCCCGCCTACATGGCTCCGGAACAATTTGAGGGTAAGTCGGTATCGGCGGCCACCGATATTTATGCGCTCGGCGTAGTCCTGTATGAGCTGTTGACTGGAAAACAGCCGTTTGCCGCGGAAACGCCCATTGGCGCGGCAATTCGGAGAGCGCACAAGCCCGAACCGATCAATCTCTACCAGCACGGGGTTCCGCATCACTGGAACCGCGTTATCGAGCGCTGCCTTGAATATCATCCGGAACGGCGATTCCGAACAGCGGGGGAAGTCAGCGCAGCACTGAAGGCCAGTCAGTTACAGCCGAAGAATTTCGCAAAAGATCGTCCGGTTATCTTCTTCGCGCTGCTAGTCGTTCTTTGCGCGCTGCTTGGATCTGGCCTGCTGGCATGGTGGCACGCGCGCCAATACTACCGGCCCGATCCGGAAGCGGAACGATGGTATCGAGCAGGCATCGATGCGCTGCATGAGGCGAGCTATTTGAAGGCTACACGTTCGCTGGAGAAAGCGACGGAGCACGACAGCCGTTTTGCGATGGCGCACGCCCGCCTTGCGGAGGCCTGGTCGAATCTCGATTTCGATGGCGCTGCCGAGCGCGAGATGCTGTTGGCCAGCGCCGGGCAGAACCGCCTTGCTCCCCTCGATCACATGTATCTTGACGCGATACGGGCGACCCTCACGCGCGATTTCAGGAGCGCCCTTGAGCTCTACAAACAGATTCCTGACCGTCTGCCCCGGAACGAGAAGTCATCGGGGTATGTAGATCTGGGCATGGCATACGAGCGCGCGGGTAATCCGCGGGCGGCTCTCGAGCAGTATCTGAAATCGTCTTCGCTCAATCCGGAAAACCCCGCCTGCTGGCTGCGGGCGGGTATGGTTGAGACAAAGATGAACCGGCTTTCGGAAGCCGGTCGGGCTTTCGGCCATGTGGAATCGATCTACACGGAAGAAATGAATCCGGAAGGTACGGCCGAACTGAACTACCAGCGCGGCTATTTGGCCAGTCTGGCAGGACAGGTGTCCGATGCTGAGAAATACCTGCTCAGATCGCTGGACGAAGCGCAGAGAATCTCGAGTTACCAGCTTCAGATTCGAGCGCTAACCCAACTCAGTAGCATCGAAAATGCGGCAGGTGATCCAGGAGCAGCTGTCGCCCATGCCAGCGAAGCGGTTCGCCTCGCCCACGATCACCAGCAGGACGCCTGGGCTGCGATGGCACTGGCACGTCTGGCCAACGCGCGGATGATGCAGGGCAGTGCACATTATGGCGACGCAGATAGCGCCGTGAGCGAAGCCCGCTCGCTTGCCGTGCAGACGCAGCAGGGCAGAGCGCTGGCTCTCGCCAATATTGTTCTGGCCAGCCTTCGCGACGCAGAGCAGCGGCCGAACGACGTGGTCCAGCCTGCCTCGGAGGCTTTAACGTGGTATCGCCAGAATGGATATTTCGAGCCTGCCGCGAACGCGACACTGCTTCTGCTGCGCGCCGAGGCGAGCAGCGGCGAAGTGGGCGACCTGCTAAAGAATTCACAATCCTTTCTCACGCTGGCGCAAATGTCGGGAAATCCATGGTTGCTCTTCCAGGCAGAAAATAGTTTGGGGAATGCGTATAACGTGGCGGAGCAGTATCCGGATGCGGTGTTGCATTATCAAAAAGCCGAGTCACTTGCCGGAACCGATATCAATCGCTCCTACGAGGCGGCAGCCGCGGCGACCGTGCTCTCGGCCCTCGGAAGATTCTCGGAGGCCAAAATTGAACTGGCGGGTCCTGTCGCAAAGCATTTGGCGCCGATTGATGTGGCAAGCGCTGAAGTACAGTTACAACTGGCACAGGCCAGGTATCGCGCGGCGCTCGAGCGCTGTGACGCTGTTCTTCGCTCCCATCCTGAGCTGCTTCCTGAAGAGGAGCAGGCCTTTCGGCACATGCGGGCGGTTGCCGAAGCCCATGTAGGGCAGACGCGGCAGGCTGTGCTGGAGTTTGCGAAGGCAGGGGCCGCCGGCAATTCGAGTGGAGCGATCACGCGCGTAGCATTGTTGCAACAGGCGGAAATCCAGTGGCTCGCCGGCCAGTCGAACGCCACGCAACATACTGCGGCGGATTTGTTGCAGCAGTTCAGAAGCCGGGGACAGCTGGACTCAGCGTTGCGCGCGGCGCTGCTGGCCGCTTTGGCGTCGCGTTCGCTTCGGGATGATACCGGGCGCGATCAGTTCGTTAGCGAAGCCGTTGACATCCTGACTTCACTCCAACATAATTGGTCCCCACACGCAGTGCAGACGTATCTTTCCCGTCCTGATATTCGATCCCTCATGCGTGCAGCTGCCCTCCCCGAATCGGCTCTTTCAAAATAGGCCGGTAACTTAATTCGCAGACAAGCAGGTGCGTCATGATCAATCGCAAGCTTCTGATCGGCGTCGCTGTCGTGATTGTCCTGGTAGTGATCACAGTCGTTGTGTACAGGACCTTCTTTTTGACATATACGACGAATCCTCCCGTCGTGATCGTTGGTGGTTCCATCCATGCTCACTTTCCTCGCAACTGGACAAGAGACGTATCGAACGTTCAGTATCATGGCCAGACAACAAACGACACAGCGATCTACACGAACGACGTTTATGACCAATCCGGAACTTCGGCTCCCAAGCCGATTTCTGTCGCGAATGGATTCGTCATCAACTTCTATGACTCGGATCCGTCGGGATCCAATCCCCGCGGCGATGCCGGGTTGGCGCTTTGCTCATCCGCGACATGTGATCCGGGTACCGCAGATACCGATACGGTTTACCTCAAGGTGCTGCGGTCGGGAGACCAGCTGGAGGAGCAGTCTCCATCAGAACTGCACTTTCACAGCCTTGGGTTGAGCGGCCACTGCGATCAGGCGGGCAATTCTCAGGAGAGTCCCTGTGACCGGATTAACCATATTGGAATCGTGATCGGAAATGGTCAGGAAACGGTCTACACGTGTGGCGGGCACACTACTCCTGCGGGTCACTGCGAGATCGGGATCGGACACGCGCCGTGAGTTGCTGTCCGGGAAATCTTCACCCGGGGTCTCTCCTTCTCGTCGCGCGAGGAGTGTCGGAGCTGCGGGCCACGAACCGCTAAGCCGAGCTTTCGTGGGGGCGAGCAGCCCGACATCCGCGGCATACGATATTTGCACACGACTCGCTTGTCCCTTGGCCGATATCATTTGCTTCTGACGGAAGGAGTATGTTCCTGAAAAGCACCGTGCAAGAAAATCCTGGTGGTCCCGTTCGGAGCGGCCTGCGGTCCGCCGGTATGCTCGCTCTATCTTGTCTGGTCTTCTGCACCTTCGCACTGGTCCAGGCGCGTGGGCTCAGATGAAGAGAATCTCCGCGACGCTCTCCCTCGCGGAGCCTGGCGATTCCATCACCGCACGTCTTTCCGGTTTTGTAATGTCATAGCCAATAGCCTTCTATGGGGTCCTCCTTCCCTGTGAGACTCGTTCGAGGAGACGATGAGTCTTAGCACCGGGACCACCTGAGGAAATCGTGATGCAGCACATCTCGGCTGTCAGAACTCAAATCGCCGCACGGCTCTGCGGGCCTCTGACCAGAGCCTCGTATCGCTGCTGGCGCAGATCGAGCCGCCATTCAGGGGTTATCACAACATGCTCACAACGCCCGCGCAACTGGACGAAACCGCCGCAAGTGGTTGAAAATGTTTGGCTGCCCCCCAGGGATTCGAACCCCGATATGCTGATCCAGAGTCAGCTGTCCTGCCGTTGAACGAGGGGGCAGTCTTTCAGAAAGGCCACAGCGCGACGC
>DATEMI010000336.1:0-4478 GCA_035275665.1 Terriglobales bacterium
TGCCGCGGGATTGTTCACTGGGAAAAGTAGCAGTCCAACATCGCCCTGGGCACCTTCGAGCAGTGACAGTGCTGGACGGAATCCCTTTTCGGGAAACCAGATTGTATCCGGCAGGCCAATCAGCACCGAGTCATGATGACACGCGAAAGCTTCGGCGCGAAACAGCGCATCGCATAGCCCCCGCGGCTTCTGCTGCACGACGTAGAAGATTTCCGCCGCGTAGCTGCGTTCGGCGAAGTAGCGAATGAGGTCGGTTTTCTCCGCCGAGATCACCATGCAGATCTGCTCGGCCCCGGCGGCAATCATGCGCTCAACCAGATACTCGGCTACGGCCTTCGGACGCTCCACGCCGTCTACTACGCGGCATCCGACGGGCAAGAGTTCTTTCGAGCAGCCGAGCGGTTGAATGCGCTGTCCAGCGCCGGCTGCGGGAATGATTCCGATCATGCGACCTCGCTCCTTGCTCGTGAGTGATCTGCGCTTGCAGCTTGTTCAATGGCAGCGACCAACTCTCTCGCACGATGTTTGCCGGTATGTTCAGCGAGCGTACGCTCGCGGGCTCGCTGTGCGATCTGCGCTAGTTCCGAATCGGGAAGCTCGAGCGCGTGCAGGACATCTTCCGTTAAATTTGCAACCAGCAACTCACGTTCAGTATCGAAGAACGAGTCCAATCCCTCGAACCAGTCGGTCACGATGGGTGTACCGCAGGCTGCTGCTTCAAAGAAACGTCCTGAAGGACAAAATCCCCAACGTGCCATCTCTCTGCGCGTGATATTCAAGGTGAGTCGCGAAGAGGAATACAGCGCCGAATGATCGACGGGTGACACATGCTCGAAGCGCTTCACGTTTGCAGGCCACTGCCACTCCCACGGATACATCGATCCTGCAAGAACGAAAGTCTTCTCCGGATCGCGACGCGCGGGTTCAAGAAATAGTTGCTCCAATTTGTCCTGACGATCCGCGGCATAAGTACCCATATAGCTGAGATCGCACCGATACTCCGGCGGGACTGTCGTTCGCATGTGGACTTCTGGATCGACGCATCCATAGAGCGGCAGAGCCAGTTGTGCGTGCCAGCGCAAACTGAGTTCGTCGAGGCTTCCGCCGCCGGTGAAGGAGAGATAAAGATCGAATTCCGGAATTTGCTCGCGGCGAAGATATTCAACACAGCCGCGTTCGAGTGCTCCCAGTGTGACTGGGGTATCGAGGTCGTAAAAGACCTTCACAGGTCCATCAACATGGAGAACATCGTCAATGATGCGAACTCCTTCTGGACAAAAGCTCGAGCAGATAACGGCATCACTGTCGGCCGCACACGCGAGGGCGGAAGTACGCACCGAATTCCAATCGGAATAGAGCTCTAGTTCGCAATGCGGGCTGCTGGAGAAATCGCGGTGCCGAGCATAGTAGGGAGCGTCCTTCTCGTAGAAGTGAACCTCATGTCCCTGGTGGCACAGGCCCTTGATGATGGCGCGATAGGGCGTGGCATGTCCGTTTCCCCAGGACGAGGAAATCGTGAGCCCGAAGATGGTGATCTTCACCCGCTCCTCCAACCGAGTGGTAGGTGCAGCTCAGCAGGCCCGCAGAACGGGCCTCACGGTAAGGACAACGTACTTACCTTTGGTGAGATGCATTCCGCCCCGAGCCGTTGGCTAGGAGAGCTGGATGACGTGATTCGGCGTGGAAGGATTGGAGCACCGGGCCGGAGTCGAACCGGCGATACGAGCTTTGCAGGCTCGTGCCTTAGCCACTTGGCGACCGGTGCTCAATATTGGAGCCTTTCTTTAGCATTGGGTGAAGGCTGCAAGCTTCTGGGAAAGGCCACAAGTCTCAAGCCTGTCATCCTGAGCCTTGCTGTTAGGCGAAGGATCTCCGACGATGCATCGCCTTTCAATGCATCCCTTATGGCTCCTTCACCAAGAACTATTTGCTTTTTCGCCGAGAGCCTGGCGAGTGCAGTTTAAGTTCGAAGCATCCCCGGAGATCCTTCGCCCAACAGCAGGGCTCAGGATGACAGGCTTAAGAGCATTCCACCCGTAATAACGCGGAGGCGTAAAGCCGGCGCTAGCTGGCCTTCGCCGTCGCTGCTGACAGCTTCTTCTTCGTGTAGTACCAGTCAGTTACTTCAAGCCCGTTGCCGTTCGAGGCTACGCGCTTCTCGGCGTCGGCCTGGGTGATCGGAGCTCCGATAATGACTGAATCGCCTGGCTTCCAATTCGCCGGGATCGAGCAAGCGTTTTGCTCGGAGGTCTGCAGTCCTTCGAAAACGCGCAAGAGTTCGTCGACGCTGCGGCCCAGGTTCTGCGGATAGTAAAGCAGAGCACGAATCGTGTTCTTCGGATCGATGAAGAAGACGGCGCGAACTGCTGCTGTATCGCTCACAGCTTCATGGACCATGCCGAATGCCTTCGCCACTTTCTGATCGAGATCGGCGATCACCGGGAACTGAACTTTCACTTTGAAGTTCTGTTCCATGTTGCGAATCCAGGCGATGTGCGCGTACACGCTGTCGACTGCGACTCCGATCGGCTGCACGTTGAGGCGCTCGAAATCAGCATGGCGGCGGGCAAATTCCACGAACTCGGTCGTGCAAACAGGCGTGAAGTCGGCGGGATGCGAGAACAGCATCACCCACTTGCCCTTCGAGGTGTAGTCGGTGATGTGAATCACGCCCTGGGTCGACTTGCCTTCAATCTCTGGAGCAGGTTCGTTGATGCGAGGAATACGGCTGACAGTCGTTTCTATACTCATAAGTCTCCTTGAATCGGAACTCAAAAATAGAAAACCCACCTGGCGCCAAGCCGGGTGGGTTTCAGAACTTGTGGGACGAGTTCCCGGTCGGCAGCGCTAAGTAGACTCCTGACAACAGCAGGTACAAAGCCGGACTGGGAAGCTCATTCGCATGATTCGATTGCGCTCAATTGTAGCGCGATTCGCTTTTTTTGTCATTCCGAAGCGCCTGATGTTGGCGCGAGGAATCCCTACTGACTAATAGAAGCTGTTTGGAGTGCATAAGTTCGCAGGGATTCCCCACTACGGGTCACACGAAAGGCGCGCGTGAGCTTGCGGTCGGAATGACAAACAGAGCAGGCAGACATTTACCATCACTCCATGATCGACATCACCCGCCGCCGTCTTCCGTACGTGCTCATGGACGTCTTCACCGATCGTCCGCTCGAAGGCAATCAGCTCGCCGTGATCACTGATGCGCGCGGGCTCACGACGGAGCAGATGCAAGCCATCGCGCGCGAAACGAATCTGTCAGAGACAACTTTCATCTTCCCTCGAGAGCTCGAGGAAGAGCGAAGTAAGGGAACGCGCGTGCGCATCTTCACCACGCAGGAAGAACTTCCATTCGCGGGGCATCCCACGCTCGGCACTTCTTACTTTCTGCATCGCTTCGGCGGCAACGACGAAATCTGGCTCGATTTGAATGTCGGGAAAATTCCTGTGCACTTTCGTCGCGAAGAATCCGGCAGATCGTTCGGCGAGATGCGGCAACGTGATCCTGAAGCAGGAAAGGTGCACAACAAAGAGGAAGTTGCTAATGCAACTGGATTAGCGCTGAACGAAATCGTTGCTGACCTTCCGGTGCAAACCTTCTCCACGGGCTTGCCCTTCACAATCGTTCCTGTCACTTCTCTCGCCGCGATTCGCAAAGCTGGGCCATGGAGCCGCATGGCCGAATATCTCGAACGTACTGGTGGAAGGTTCTTCTACTTCATCACGAGAGAAACGGTTGCATCCGACACGAAGCTGCACGCGCGCATGCCCTTCTACAACGGAGACGATCCGGCGACCGGATCTGCTGCAGGATGTTGCGCTGCATGGATGGCGATGCATGGTGTGCTTGCGCGCCGAGAGCAGGCGATCATCGAGCAAGGCATCGAAGTGCACCGTCTGAGTCGCATCTTTGTGCGAGCAGAGAAGGCAGGTGACAAAGTGATCAATGTGCATGTCGGTGGATATTGTGTGGAAGTCGCGCAAGGAGAACTTTGGATCTGAGTCACGCGCTCGGTGAATCGGTAAATTTCTGCCGATTTTTTGCGAAAACTTTTCTTCGCATTTTCATGCCAAAAAAATTTCGTGCGTTGCATCGAAGGCACTTTACATGGACACTCTCTCAGCCGTAGGATGCACGAACCGTTTCTCACTGAAACGTTCGCCCTTTCGAAGAAAAAATTAGAACAGGCAGGCCGTCTGGATCACGGTTCAGGCGCCGCTCATGTGGGACTTGTGCGTCGCGCATCTCAAGAACGATGCAGCGCCTTTCATCAGTCCACATCAGATTGCGGCGCCGCCGCGGTTTCAGCACCGACCTCCGCTGCACTCCGCCAAAGCGCGGAGCTTTTACTGCAAGGATCCCCAGATGCGACCGAAGAAAGTCATTCTCTGCGTTGACGACAACGAACAATCTCTCTCGATTCGAAAATTCATGCTTGAAACCCGCGGCTATCGCGTGCTTGCCGCAAGCAGCG
>DATEMI010000337.1:0-2877 GCA_035275665.1 Terriglobales bacterium
GACCAAATCTACGACGGGCTGCTGGCGCACGGAATAAAGCCGTTTGTCGAAATCAGCTTTATGCCGAAGAAGCTGGCGGCCAGTCCGGTGTTGCACGCATTCTGGTATAAGCCTTCGCCTGCTCCGCCAAAAGATTACGCCAAATGGGACGCGCTCATCACGGCTTTCGCGCAGCATCTGATTTCCCGTTATGGGATCGACGAGCTGAGCCAGTGGTACTTCGAAGTCTGGAATGAGCCCAACATCGACTTCTGGGCGGGTGAGCCGAAACAGGCGACTTACTTTGAGCTTTACGACCATACGGCTCGCGCGCTAAAGGCGGTGAGTCCGCGCCTACGTGTGGGTGGACCGGCGACTGCGCAGGCGGCATGGGCGGATGCCTTCATTCAGCACGTAGTTTCCGCGAATATCCCGGCGGATTTCGTTTCCACACACGTTTACGGCAACGACCGCTCTCAGGACGTCTTTGGCACCAACGAGAACATCACCCGCGACAAGATGGTCTGCCGTGCGGTAAGGAAAGTGCATGATCAGATCAAGGCATCCGCGCGGCCGAACCTGCCGCTGATCTGGAGTGAGTTCAACGCCAGCTACGCCAACGAGCCGGATATCACCGACGCGGTCTTCATGGCTCCGTGGCTTGCTGACACGATTCGCCAATGCGATGGGCTGGTGGACATCATGTCGTACTGGACGTTTTCTGACGTCTTTGAAGAACAGGGGATCGTGAAGCAGCCGTTTTATGGAGGATTCGGCCTGGTGGCGAATGGTGGATTGCCGAAGCCTTCCTATAACGCTTTTAAAGTTCTTCATCTGCTCGGGGATCGGCGTATATCGATCAGTTCCGATTTAGCACTAGCGACGACCAAAGGCGGCTCACCGGTGCTTGCAGCCTGGAATCTCGTGCTGCCCGGCGCTCAAGGTTCGCCAAAGACGGTGACCTTCCAGTTCTCCGGTTTGGGCGGAAAGCATACCGCTTTTATCTATCGTGTTGATGCGACTCACGGCTCGCTGCTCAATGCGTATCAGCAGATGGGCAGCCCGCGGTATCCGACGCAGTCCCAAATCGAGACTTTACGGAAAGCGGCGGAGCTGCCCGCGCCGGAGCGGCGGGCGATCAGCGGGAATCAAGTGAGCGTGGAGTTGCCAGCGCAGAGTTTGGCGGTGATTGAAGTGAAGTAATCGTCAGCGCGGGTTTAATCGCAACTCGCGCTTTAAAGAGGCTAGCGATTCCGGCTTTCCCTTCTTCCGCGAAGCTCGATTGAGAGCGGAGCGGAGGCGCTGTGCATTCGTTGGTGATCGCAAGAGGTGGGCGGTTTCCAGAACTGCGTTCAACCCTTCTGCTCTCATGAACCCCGCGTCCTTGCGCTTGTTCAGAGTCTCTTCACAACTGTTGCTCCTTCCTGCGCGCTTCGCGCCTGGGCCAGCGCTAAAGCGCTTCTTACCATTGCTTGTGAGACGCACGGCTGAAGTCGGGGGCTTCCACCCGAACCACCCATGAGCCAGTCAGACGGAGCTAGCTACTGTGTGTTCACAGGAAGCTCTACTCTTCGCGCGATGTGGTCTTTGATCCAGTGGGGGTCCCACCATTCTTTGGGATCGATCTGGACTCCGTCTAGCTGCATGCTGAAGTGAATGTGATCGCCTCCGGCCATTCCGGTCATGCCACTCTTGCCCATTACCTGGCCGCGTTTGACCATGTCGCCATCGTGAACGTCGATCTCGCTCATGTGGCCGTAGATCGTCTGCAGTCCATAGCCGTGATCTACAACAACGCAGTTACCGTAGATGCCTAAAGGCGCGGCATAAACTACGCGTCCATCGTTCGAGGCCTGCACGCCGACGTGCTGCGTGCTCGAGAGGTCGTAGCCGAGGTGCGTCTGCTGATCGATCTTCTTGCCGTGGTATATGTAATTGCGCACGTCGGCGAAGTTCGCTTCGACTTTGGTGTTCGGCTGCTGCTGGAATGGCTGTGACCAGAGAAACTTCGCTTCTGTTTTGTTTTTGAGATCGGCGAGCGTCTGGTTGTTGGACTTGCGCATCTCGCTGTTGACGCGCACGAAACGCTCGACCGGATCTCCGGAGCCGTTCGGATCGAGCTCGGTCACCACTTTCTGCATGAACTTGTCGTCGACCTGGATGTCGCGGGTGCGATAACGCGGCTGCTCCCGTTTCGGGAAGACGACAGAAATGGCGCCGTGCGCTTCGTCCCCGCCAGGACCAACCGCATAGACCACAGGCATCGTGTTTGGCGGCATGTTCCAGGCGAAGGCGAAGAGCGAGAACTCGCCAGGCTTCCCGTCCGGCATCGGCCAGCCGCGGAAGCTTTCATCTCCAACACGAACTCCTGAAGCAGTTGGCGCGCCGGTCACATTGTAGGTCACCAGGTCGGCCATGCCCACGTAGAGATAGTGCTGGTCGGAATCGACGCTCACCGTGACCGGCTGCAGCACCACGGTTACATCACGCGCGGCCTCAACCGTTTTGCCGCGAAAGTCGTTCGAGGTGGCTTCCACAATCACTCGCGCGTCGCCGTCCTTGAGCTTGGGAGTGCTCTTCGAACCAGCTGTGAACTTTAATGTATGTTCAGTCGCATCGCTGCGCCAGCGAAAGCGATGTTTGGGATGTTCGACATTCGCGAGCTGGTACCGCGCGCCGTTTTGCTCGATCCACGCAACCGCGCGAGTCAGGCCGTGTGGGGCGGAAATGTGTACCGCAACCGGCGTAGCCTGGCCGACAGTGTGCAGCGAATCAGGAAGAGTGACTACCGGAGTCGCTGAAAGGCTGACAAGAACGATGATGGCAACGATAACGACGGCGCAGAGAAATCCGATGAAGGTTCGCATTTTTTAAAAAATCAGAATAGCAGGGGTGGAG
>DATEMI010000338.1:0-5460 GCA_035275665.1 Terriglobales bacterium
TGCAATCCGGAGAAGCGCAGCCGCCAAAGACGCGGCTGGCCAACTGGCTACCGTCGGCGGTTCTGTTATTCGCTCCTCAACGCCAGCATTGGATCGACGCCGGCGGCCCGACGCGCCGGGATGTACATCGCGAGCGACGCCACGATGGCAAGCACTGCAGCGACGCCGACAAATGTGAGTGGATCGCCGGAACTCACGCCGTAGACAAGGCTGGCGAATAACCTGCCTGCGGCAAATGCGAGCAAACTTCCCAACACAATTCCCGGCAGCACTAGCCACAGCCCCTGTCCCAGAATGAGCTGCATGATATTGGCTTTTTTCGCGCCGAGTGCCATGCGTACGCCAATTTCGCTGCGTCGCTGCTCGACCGTGTATGACATCACGCCATACAGTCCAGCCAAGGCGAGGATCAGCGCCAGTCCGGCAAACGACGCGAGCAGGCCGCTGCGGAAGCGCGACGGAGCAAAGGCTTCGCCGGCAACGTCTGTCATGGACTTAAGTTCCAGCGGTACTTCGGGGTTCAAACGGTGGGCCTTCGCTCGCAACGCAGCCGCTCCGCCGCCGTCGTCAGCAAAGATGAGGTACATGTCGTTGGCACGTCCGGGATGCTGCTTATACGGAACGTAGATCTGCGCAGTCGGCGGCTCCTGCAGGTTTTCCTGCTTCACGCCCGCGACTACGCCGACGATGGTCAGGTAGTTCTTGTATGTGACGAGGTCATAGCCGAAACGGATCTGCTGACCGATGGGGTTCTCGCCGGGAAAGAACTTACGCGCGAGCGGTTCGCTGATCATGCAAGTCAGCGGAGCGCCCGGGAGGTCATGTTCGTTGAAATCGCGCCCTTCCACAATCGGGATTCCCACAACGTGAAAGTAATTTGGGCTAACGGTCATGAACAGGGCGGATTGCGTGATGTAGTCCCCCGGCGGAGGATCAGGATGGCCGGCAATCCAGAAGCCGCCGTTACTGTCGGTGGGTTGAGAAGGCAAAGCAGTCGCTGCCGCGATTGCTTTGATTCCTGGGATTGTGGCTGCGTTCTCCAGCAGCGTGGAGTAAAACGCGAGCGCGTGTTGCGAATCAGCCTCGCTATTGGCCGGGTACGTCGGATGCAGCATCGTGAGGTGGCTCACTCTGTATCCTGGATCGACGGCGTTCAGCGCAACCAAGCTGCGGAGGAGGATGCCCGCCGCCACCAGCAGTGCCATCGACAGAGCGATCTCTGCGATCATGATCCCGGAACGCAGTTTCCCAGAGCCGCTCCCGGCGATCGAATAAGTCTTGCCGCCGTAAAGTGCGCTGCGCAAGTCGCCGCCGCTGGCCTGAAAGGCAGGCGCGAGCCCGAATACGAAGGTGCAGAGCAGTGATACGCCGAGCGTGAACAACGCAATCCGCCAGTCGAGGGTGATCTCAGTGTTGGCAACGAGCGCAGCGGGAGTTAGATGGGCCAGAGCTTTTGCGGACCAATACCCGAACAGGAGTCCCACGCTGCCGGCCACCGCAGCCAGCACCAGCGCTTCGCCAAGAAGTTGTCGAACGATGTCTCCATGGCTCGCTCCCAGAGCGGTGCGGATGGCAATCTCCTGTCGACGCACAGCGACCTTGGCCAGCATCAAGTTCGCCACATTGGCGCAGGCGATAAGCAGCACTACTCCCACCGCCGATAACAGAAGATAGAGTGTCAAACGAACCTGCGCGACGAGCTGATCCCGCAGCGAAGTAACGCCAACGCTCGTCAGCTTGTCGTCCTTCGGATACTGCTGCGCGAGTCGAGCACCGATGGTCTTCATCTCCGCCTGCGCTTCGCTGACGGTAACTCCCGGCTTGAGAAGACCGACCGCCCTAAAGTTATGCGCAGACCGCTCCTGGTGCGATGGATCTACCATGAAGTCGTAATCCGGAATCCAAATTTCGCTGCGTTCGGGGAAATCGAATCCAGGAGGCATCACGCCAACGATCGTCAGCTCAAGCTGACTCGATTTGATGGTTTTCCCGATTATGTTCGGACTGCCCTGGAATACGCGGCGATAAAACGAGTCGCTGACGACTGCCACAAGCTGGTCGCTTTTCTTGTCGCTATCGTTGTACAAGCGGCCAAGCTCGGGCTGCACGCCAAAGATGTTGAAGAAGTGCGTATCGGCAACAGCGGTATTGATTTGCGCAGCGATGTTGTTGGCAAAAATGCTGTGCGGGTACGCGGCGTAGTAGGAGAGTGTCTCGAAACTGTGACTCTGTGCTCTCCAATCCAGGAAGTCGGGCAAAGAAACCTGCCCGATGCGGCCGGTACTGGGCCATAGCGTCCCCACGGACACGATGCGCTCCGGATTCTCATAAGGAAGCGGACGCAGCATAACGGCATTCACCACGCTGAAGATCGCCGTGTTGGCGCCGATTCCCAAAGCGAGAACCGTAACTGAAATCAGCGAAAATACCGGGCTCTTCCACAACGAGCGAACAGCAAGGCGAAGGTTCATAGGCTTCTGTCAGTTACAGCATCAGCAGCCATGATTCCACGATCAGCATGGTGCTGAAAAGCAACACGACATTGAAACACAGGGATTTGCGAGTGCGTGACTCACAGCAGCTTATCCTGCGCTGACCGAAACCGTCAGCGCTGTCCGAAAGCGGACACAAACGAGAGTGCCGCCAGGCGTGTGTTGGATTGGCAACAAAAAGAGGAGCGCGAGACCGCGCTCCTCTTGAATTGAATGTACTGCGTTACTGCTGCGGAGCTGCCGCGCTGGCTACGTTGTTCGAGGTCCCGATGGCATCGCCGGACAACACCAGTTCAACACGACGATTGTGCTGGCGTCCTTCAGCCGTGTCGTTGGAGGCGATGGGCTGCATTTTGCCGAAGCCGCGGGCGGTTATGCCGTCGGCTGCGACACCCTGGCTCACAAAATAGTCGCGGACTGCCTCCGCGCGCTGTTCCGATAGCCGCTGATTAAACTCGTCGCTGCCGGTCGAATCCGTGTGGCCTTCGATCGCGACCTTCAGGCTTGAGTACGCCAGCAGAATTCCCGAGACCTTCGCCAGACGCTCGCGCGCTTCCGGCTTCAACTCGTACTTGCCGCTCTCGAAAAGAACATCGCCCATGTTGGCGATCAGACCGCGCGCGGTGTCGTGCGTCTCCAGAACAGCATTGAGCTGCTGCAAAAGCTTCGCGCGCAGATCGGCTTTATCCTTTTCCGCCTGTTGACGCAGACGATCGGCTTCCGCCGCCGCCGCACGAGCTTTGTCGGCCTCAGCCGCAAGTTGTTGCTGTTGCGCGACCGCTGCCTGACGCGCGGCCTCCGCTTGTTGCTGCTGCTGCAGAGCCGCCTGACGTGCGGCTTCGGCCTCAGCCTTTGCCTGTTCAGCCTGCTGTGCGGCCTGTTCAGCTTCCTTGCGCATACGCTCGGCTTCCGCACGATCCTGCTCCGCCTGCTGACGTCGCATCGCCTCAGCTTGGGCCTGGGCTTTGGCCTGCGCTTCGCGATCGGCCGCATCGCGTGCCAGACGCTCTTCTTCCTGCTTCTTCAGCGACATCACACGCGCGTCTTCGGCCGTCTGCGAGGCATCGCGAGCGAAGGTTGCAACCTGCGCCTTTTGCTTCGTCCGATAAGCGTTCTCAGCCTGCTGCAGTGACTTCTCCGCGGCAGCCAAAGCACTGGCTGCATATTTGTCGGCGCTGGCGTTGCGCGCGATTCTCACCGCATTACGCGCTTCAAATAGCTCTAGCGGCGTCTTCGAATCGATTCCGAAAATGGCATCGTTGATGCGGGCGTTGCTCGAGGAGTAAGCATCGCGTCCGAGCAACTCGTAGCTGAACTGGATCTGCTGTGCGGATCCGGCAGTGTCAGTGCGCAGCATATTCTCTGCAATCACAAGGCTGCCCGGCTGGGTTACAGCGAAGTACGGCTCGGCGGTCACGACGAGTCCGAACGTCTGCAGCTCGGTCGTGGCCTTCAGCTTGGTCTGATCATGATCGAGCACCAGCTCGCCCATGTTCACCGCGCGGCCCTGCGGGCTGATCGCCCACAGCACGTAGGTTAAATACTCCATGCCGAACTTGTTGGCTGGCTCGAGTCCATACATTTTGAGATCAACTTCGACGCGCCCCGTGCGGCTCTGAACTTTAGCTTCGCCCATCGCCGTGGACATGAGCTGAGTTCCCTGCATGTCAACCTTCGACGAGGAACCGTTGCGATAGTTGATGGCCTTGATCTGGTGAGAAACCGAAGCCGTTCCCGATTTGGGAGTCGACGAGGCGGCGCTAAAGGTTTGCGCTGCGGCCGTGATCGACATGCTCAGCGCTAATCCGAAACAGACGAGTGGTTTCATAAACCCTCTTCGAAAGAAAGTTGTGTTAAGCGGGGGAGGGCACAATCTGCCTAAGGCATGGTATGCACAAGAGTTACAGCAGAGAACGTCACCAGAGTGCTAGTCCCACCGTGCGCATCGGCCGGAAGCGTTACTGTGAGAGAAAATTAATGGGTTCCAGATGGGTGAAGCAGCTCAAAGCTCAAAGTTGAAGACGGTATCGATCGTTACTCTCGCGGAACAGGACTGGCCGTCTGTTCGGCGTATCTATGAAGAAGGAATAGCCACGGGAAACGCAACCTTCGAGAAATCTGCCCCGCATTGGACCGAATGGGATGCAGCGCACCTTCGCAGCCTGCGTCTGGTAGCACGTGCGGAAAACCAGGTGCTTGGCTGGGCGGCATTAAGCCCGGTCTCCGGCCGTCAAGCCTACGCAGGAGTCGCAGAAGTAAGCGTCTATGTGGCCGCGGAAGCTCAAGGTCAGAAAATCGGCCTGCAACTGTTGCGCAGGCTAGTAGAAGCTTCCGAACAAGCCGGCATCTGAACATTGCAAGCCGGAATATTTCCCGAGAACGTCGCCAGCATCGAACTACATAAATCCTGCGGCTTCGCCACCGTCGGAACAAGAAAACGAATCGGCCGCATGAACGGGCGCTGGCGCGACACGATCCTGATGGAACGGCGAAGCAAGATAATCGGGTGGAGTGATTCAGAACGTCAGTGCAATGGGATCGCACTCTTTCTTATCCGGGCGACTCGCAATCCGTCTTAGGTTTCGATAAGGTTGGACATTTCCTAGATCGGGAATTGACGAGAGTAGGTCCCGTCTGTCACCGGTTTACTGTGGGAACAACAATGGAATTCCACCAACCTGGAAACAGTACTTGTCGGAACCCGGAGCAGAAGCCGATGCGGAAGCGATCCGGCAATGCACGCACACAGGTCGTCCGCTGGGTACCGAAAAGTTCGTCAAGACTCTCGAGGAAACAGTAGGCCGCGTACTAGCGCCACAAAAGGGGCCGCCCGAAGAAGTTGCCTGCGAACGGCAGGCAAGAACTATTCAGTTTCGATTAGGGAACGTTCCGTCTGTCCCCGGTTTCCTGTCCCCGGTTTCCTCGCCTTTTATAGAACCCGGCACCCTCATTTCTGGAAATTGCGACC
>DATEMI010000339.1:0-5544 GCA_035275665.1 Terriglobales bacterium
TGAGAAGATTGACACGATGTCGAATCTCACCCTTGACTGCAAAGAACTCAGAAAAAGACCTGGCGTGGAAACTCAGCAGACATTGAGAAGGCTTCCGCTCACATTTGCTCGCGCAGAGCCTTTTCAATCACCAACTTCTCCTGCAGGAGTGCCGTGAGAGCGGTCAGATCATTCTTGCGCTCGGCGTCGGCGATGCTGGTGTTGAGTTGGCGTTTGCGGCGCTCCATCTTGCGGCGCCGCAAGGCCTCGATTGCCGATTCGATGAGCTCTTGCGTGAGTTCGTCCGCTTCCTGCATGAGAATCGAGGCGAGAAGACGCTGTTCCGATTCAGGAATCGCGGAATCTTCAATGGGGGACAGGAGAAGCTGCAGCAGCGATTCGGTCGTCAAATTATCAGTCAGGCCCTCTGCAATCAGGATTTCGGCGACTGCATCTTGGAGATCGCGGAGGTCGGCTGGAGCGCCGGGAGCGAGAAGACGCACCACGATTTTCTCAGCTTCGCTGACCTGCGGTTCCTGCGTGGGTTTGAATTGCACTCCGCGATTCGTGGCCGCATGACGCAGTTCCTGCCGGACCAGCGCTGAATCAATGCCCAGCTTTTGCGCAACATCGTTCGCGAGCTCATCGCGGATGATCGCTTGGGGTACGCGCCGGATGTAGGGCAGCAGATAGTTCACTGCCTTAGCTTTGCCCTCAGGCGTTTTTACCGGGAACGTCGCGGCTGCGCGCGAAATCAGGTAGGGGAAGTATTTGGGCGCCTGCATCAGCGCCTCGCCGTAGGCCTTTGCTCCCTTGCGGCGGATGAATAGATCGGGATCGAAACCGGGCTCCAGCGTCATCACCTTTACTGCGAAATCTTCTTCGATCAGCATGGAGAGAGAGCGCTCGGTCGCTGCCGCGCCCGCCGTGTCTGGATCAAAGTTGACGACGACCTGTTTTGTGAATCGCCCCAGCAGCCGCACTTGAGCTTCGGTGAAGGCCGTTCCCGAAGTGGCAATCACGTTCTGAAAGCCGGCCATGAACACCGAAATGGAATCGACGTTTCCTTCAACCATGATCGCGTAACCAAGATGGCGAATCGCTTCCTTCGCCTTGTCCAGATTGAAGAGCACTCGACCTTTGGAATAGATTGGGGTCTCCGGAGAATTGAGATACTTCGGGCCAGATTTCTCAGTAGCCTCAAGAATGCGGCCAGTAAACGCGATGATCCGTCCCTGCTCATTGCAGATGGGAAACATCACCCGATTGCGGAACTTGGAATAAAGAGCCGAAGGCGTACTGCTGTTCAGATCACCCGATGCGGCCGCCTCTTCCTTCCACGACATCAGCCCTGAAAGCTTCAGCATCTCTTCATCGGCTACGGACCGCAGCCGGTCGCGCAGCAGGAATCCCGAATCGGGAGCAAAGCCGATGCGGAAGCGGCGAATCGTATCTTCACTCAATCCGCGACCCGCGAGATACTCGCGCGCTCGCGCACCTTCTGGACGACGCAGATACTCTTCAAAGAACGCGCAGGCTTTTTCGTGCAAGTCGAGCAAAATGCCGCGCTGTTTGGCATCGGCCGCCTCGCCGGGCCCGGAGTACGCCTGTCGCGGCACCGGCACTCCCATTTTTTCTGCAACCCGCCTTATGGCTTCGGGAAAGGTGATGTTTTCAATCTTTTGAATGAAGCTGAAAACGTCGCCCGATGCCGAACAGCCAAAGCAGTGATAGAACTGCCGCGTCGCATGCACGGAGAACGACGGCGATTTTTCCTTGTGGAAAGGACACAGCCCGGTAAAGTTCTGCGCGCCGGCTTTCTTGAGCTGCACGTAGTCGCCGATAATGCGGACAATATCGGCCTGCTGCTTCAGATCATGCGCGAAATTGAGAGGTGTGGACACTACGCAAAGTTTGTTCTATCGATTACGACAGCTCATTTCGCGCGTGTCAATGCTGGATTGCGGTGGGCGACTGTGGAAAAGAAGGGTAGTGCCTAAAACTGCGTTGATGCTATCTGTATCAGCCATTGAGTAAGTCGCAAGGTCAAAAAGAAAATCAGGCCGAGAACGGAGAACGAGAGCAGCAGAGCCAAGATTATCCTCAGCCGCTCGCTCGTCGCATAAAGATTTCTCAGCGCAGCCATTTCGCTATTTCAACAATTCTCACAGTGTGAATATGTGATCGGTAATACCAGCTTCCATCGCAGCAGTCACGCGCAAACTGCGATACATCCGGTTTAAGATCACTACCAAAAGAAGCATGCACCTTCCGGAGTCTGCGGTTTGGATAAAATCCCAGCTTCGCGAGAGCCTGCATCCTTTTAGGGTTCTTACCGCCTGACATGAAGATCGTCACCTCCGCAGAGATGCGGGAAATCGACCGCCTCTCAACCGAGAAGCACTACATACCGGCACTCATGCTGATGGAGAATGCGGGAACCGCCGTCGCGCACTTCATTCTTCGACAGTATCCGCAGGCCAAACGCATCCTGGTCGTTTGCGGCAAGGGAAACAATGGCGGAGATGGTTTCGTAGCTGCGCGCAAACTTCAGGAAGCAGGTAAAGACGTAACGACGATATTGCTGGCTGCTTCCGACGAGGTAAAAGGTGACGCGGAAAAGATGCTGAAGCTCTTACCAATGGAGCCAGCATGTATGCGTGGACCGCAAAAAGCATCCGCAGCCCGGCATGTGTTCGAAGAAACAGACGTCGTCGTGGATGCAATTTTCGGCACCGGATTTCGTCCTCCTCTTCCCGAACTGGCCGCGAAGGTGATTGAGATTGTCAATTCGACAAAAACACCGGTCGTCTCTGTCGACGTGCCATCCGGAGTCGATTCAAACTCGTTTGCTTTCGATCAGACCGGCGCGTGCCGCAGCAATGCGATCGTTACTTTCACCGCACTCAAACCAGCCGTCGCGTTCGGAGAGCTCACCTCTGGCCCGATCGTGGTCGCCAACATTGGGTCGCCGGAATATCTCGTGCGCTCCAATTTGGGAATCGAGTGGAACGATCCAACCGCGATTCTTGCCGAGTCGCGTCGTTTGAACTCCAACAAAGGCCTATACGGACACGCATTGATCATCGGAGGCTCACGCGGAAAATCCGGCGCCCCGACGATGGCATCGATGGCCGCTTTGCGGACCGGCGCGGGATTGGTGACGTGCGCTGTCCCAGGCAGCATTCTGTCGATCATCGCGGGCGAGATGCCGGAGCTCATGACTGAGTCACTGGGCGAGACCTCTTGCGGCGCGATCGCGAGCGACGCCCTGGACGATGCAGTGCTCCGACAAATTCTGGAACGCAAGAATGTTGTCGCTCTCGGTCCCGGCGTCGGTCGTGACCCTCAAACGGTCGATGCCGTTCGCGGCTTCGTCGCGAATTGTTCAGTCCCGCTGGTAATCGATGCAGACGGACTAAACGCCTTCGAAGGCGCTACGCATCTTCTGGATGGAAGCGAGCGGATGCTCGTGCTTACTCCGCATCCGGGAGAGATGGCGCGGTTGATTGGCAAGAGTGTTGCGGAGATTGAAGCGAATCGTATCGGCATCGCGCGCCAGTTTGCTCGTGAGCATCGCCTCATTCTGGTCCTTAAGGGCTGGCGGACGCTGATCGCAAATCCTGACGGGCAGATTTGGGTCAACACTACGGGCAATCCTGGATTGGCAAAGGGCGGTAGCGGCGATGTTCTGACGGGCATGATCGCGGGAATGATTGCGCAGTATCCGCAGAAGATTGCTGACGCGGTTCGCGCAGCCGTGTACCTGCACGGCCTCGCGGCCGATTGTGCTCTCACACAGCAAACGGAGCGCACGATGCTGGCCACTGACGTCGTCGCCGCACTCCCACAGGCGTTTCGGCTTGTTCAGAATGCCGACGAATTCACGTGGATTCAGGGCGGAGCGCAGCGCAAGTGAAGGTTGCGCGCGAATTCTTCACGAACTCAGCCGAGGAGACAATTTCCGCCGGTCGAGAGCTCAGCACCGTCTTGCATTCCGGACATCTCGTGGTTTTGCGCGGCAATCTCGGCGCTGGCAAGACGACACTCGTGAAGGGAATCGCCGAAGGATTCCGTGCGGCGCCGGAGGAAAACGTCACCAGTCCTACATTCAATTTAGTGCACGAGTATCGCGGACCGAATGTGACGATCTTTCACATCGATTTGTACCGAATTGACACGGAGCGTGAACTGATGACCCTCGGCATCGATGATTTGCGATCAGAGCCAGGCGCCCTCTTGCTGGTCGAATGGGGAGAGAAGTTCGGTGAGATTCAGGGACAGAGCGATGGCGAGATCGCGATCGAGATTTTGGGCGAAACGCTGCGACGCATCAGTCTCATTCTTAATTGCGAGTCTTCTTAACCACGGAGACACTGAGGCACGGAGAATTAGTTAATTTTTTCTCAGTGTTCTCTGTGGCTCCGTGGGTGAACAACGCTTTCACTTCGTTCCCTTCCACAGGGCTTCCAACGCATGCCGATAGAAGCGGCTGCAGGGGAGTTCTTTGCCGTTTCGCAGCGAGACCATAAACTCGCCGTTGTTGCAGGGCTGCAGCTCTTTAATCTTGCTGACATTCACGATGAACGAGCGGTGAATGCGGATGAACTGCGATGGGTCGAGCTTGTCGGCCATTCTGCCGATGGATTCACGAAACAAGTATGCGTTTTTCCCGGCAACATGCAGGCGGACATAGTTCGCCGCCGCCTCGATCCAGTCAATCTCATCGATCTGGATGAACACGACCCTGCCGCCGGACTTGATAATCAGACGGTTCTCCGGAGGACGGCGCGCCGCGTTCAGCAGGTTCGCGAGATTTTCATTCACCGCGCCTTTCGCCGATTTGCTCATTTCGTTGTGCGCGCGTTCCAGAGCACGGTGCAGACGTTCCTGATCGAAGGGCTTCAGCAGATAATCCAGCGCGTGCTCTTCGAATGCCTGGAGAGCATAGCTGTCGTAAGCCGTGGTGAAGATCACGATGGGTCGCTCATTCGCCGGGAGATCGCGCAGCACATCGAAACCGGTGCCGCCCTCCATTTCGATATCGAGGAGCAGAACGTCCGGCCCGTGTCTGCGGACCGCCTGTAGGGTGTCGTCCAGGCCACTACATTCAGCCACGATCTGCACTTCCGGCTCGCGATGGAGCAGCATGCGCAGTTTCTCGCGTGAAAGCGGTTCATCGTCGGCGATTATTGCCCGCATCCTTGGAGCAATCACCATATTGATATGCCCCTCCGAAGTCGTTGACAGTCCCACAACACCTCCGCGCCCGGCGATTACCGGGTCATATTCATTCCTCTCGTTGCACGTATCGCGCCTGTACTAGCGGACTATTCGCATTTTGGACGACCGAGGTTCGATTTTGTCTCTGCCGAGGGACGAATCGTCGCGTTTTAGGTACTACGGATTCATTCTTTGCTGCGTGCCGCACCGTCCGCTACCAAACTCAGACGAGAATTGTCACGAGCGGACAGGAATCGGTCCCGTGAATCTGACCCTCCACAACTGAACAGGCGGATACGGTGTCCGGAGGTGGAATCGGTGCTGTCCAGAACTGGTCAGTTG
>DATEMI010000340.1:0-20607 GCA_035275665.1 Terriglobales bacterium
TGCTTTTTTCGTCTTCGCAGGTACGTCGTTCGCCGCCAAGATTTCTACTCCGGGAAGTTCTACCACCAAGAAGACTAGCCGTAAGGTGAGTGAGTCGAGGCACGCTTCGGCCAAAATGAGCCGGCTGCGTCACAGCAGGCGCGTTTCGTACGCGCGTCGCCATCGCCGTCATCGTTATTACGAGCACTTTACAGCGAAGTCGTTTGTCACGACTGACCAGACCGTCGGCGACATCACCGCCGGTGAAGATCCGGTAGTACGTCAGGCTGCGATCGATGCGCTCGGCAACATGAACGGGACGGTGCTCGCGATTGATCCGACCAGTGGACGCATTCTTGCTATGGTCAACCAGAAGCTGGCGCTCTCGGAGGGCGCGACGCCATGCTCGACCATCAAGCTGGCAGTCGGACTCGCCGCTCTGAGCGAAGGCATCATCACGCGCACTACGCCCGTGAAGATCTCTGCGCATCATTACCTTACGCTTACCGAAGCGCTCGCAAAGTCGAACAACGCGTACTTCGCTGCTCTCGGCCGCAGCCTCGGCTTCGAGCGCATGCATCGCTACGCGACTGAGTTCGGACTCGGCGAACTCGCCGGATACAACATCGAAGGCGAGCACCTCGGCGTTTATCCGGATGAGGAGCTCGATGCCAAATTGGGAGGCATCGGCCGCATGTGCTCGTTCGGCGACAGCATTTCGATGACGCCGCTACAGCTTGGCGCGCTAGTTTCCGCAATGGCCAATGGCGGCACCCTTTATTACCTCCAGCATCCGACGACTCCTGAAGAAGTTCTCAACTTCCAGCCCAAAGTGAAACGCACGCTCGAGATCGCAAAGTATCTTCCCGAGATGAGCGACGGCATGGCCGGCGCGGTCCAATATGGAACTGCGCGTCCGCTGCGCATCAACTTCTCCGAAGAGCAGATCCTGGGCAAGACCGGTACCTGTTCCAATTCGGGAACGCGCTACGGCTGGTTCGCCTCCTATGCCAACACCGCTTACGGACGCATCGTGACCGTGGTCTTCCTCGAAGGCGGCCGTCCGACCTTTGGGCCTAAAGCTGCCGAGATTGCGGGACGCATGTACCGCGGCCTCTACGATCACAGCTTCTTCGTAGCTAAGAATCCGGAAGAGAAGACGACGGAGTCAACGGCAGTCGGCGTCTCGCAGTAAATCAGGTTTGTGATTTCCCAAAATGGTCCTCGAGAGAGGGCCATTTTTATTGCCGCCACACACAAGTGAAAGCAGGCGCCAACGAAAGAGTCAGGCCTGAAAGGCCTCTGATTGTCGCGGAATGGAAACTTACTCTTGGAGCGCGGAACTGCTTACGCCAGCTTCACCGCTTCCCGAAAGAACGCCCGCGTCGCCGCGCCGTCCGCATCAAACGAGCCTTTGCCCTCAACGGAGATTCCGCCCGAGTAGCCAATGTCGCCGAGATACCGGAAGAATGTCTTGTATTCCTCGTCCTCACTCAAATCGTGCGGCCACACACGTCCATGAGGATTGGCAAAGTGCAGATGCACGATGTCGTGCTTGGCTGTTTCGACGATGCGCGGATCTTCGTTCTCCACGCGCATATGGTAGTAGTCGATGATCATGCGCACATTCGGATGCTTCACCGTGCGCACCATTTTGTGGGCCTCCGCGCCAGTGTTAAGGATGTTGCTCTCTTGATGGCGCAGCGGTTCGATCGCCACGATCAAATCGTGACGCTTGGCCAGATCGCCGGCCATGTGCAGATACGTGGCAATCTGCTCCCAGGCTTTGTCGCGAGAGAATCCGTCCGGAACATTGCGCGATCCTGCGCTGCCCCAAACTACGACTGATGCGCCTAATTTCTTGCAACGCGCAAAGCACGGCTCGAGGTAATCGCTCACAGCCGAAAGGGAAACTTCATTGCCGACCACTTTCAAATCAGGACGACGGATCAGGCTATTCAGAGCATGGCAGCGAAGAGGGGACGTAAGCAGATCAGTTAAATAGTCGCCAAAGTCATCATCGCTCATCGCGGCAATGTCCGCAGCTCCAGGTTCGATGTAATCGAACCCATACTTCGCCGCGTTATTGAAGTCGCGAGTACACACGCCGATTTTGATATCAGTCGTGTGTTCTCTCGCCGCAAAAAGCGGCGTTGCCGCGAGCGCGGCAACGAAAGCTCGTCTTGTGATCATTGATCGGCGGCTTCTTGCCCTCGGTTCGGCCTGCAGTTTAGTGCTTCTTCTTACATGTCTTCCCGCACGACGTACGGCTCGCGATACGTGCCGCGCAACATCGTATTCGCTTCGTCATCATTAACGACTTGTTCCGTTTCGGGATCAAATCGCAGCGTGCGTCCTAAACGATAGGAAGCGTTTGCGAGGTGCACCAGCGTCGTCGAGATATGACCTTCCTCGATCGGACAATGCAGATCTTCGGCTTTGCGACTGCGAACGCAATCGATGAAGTTGGCCCAATGATCGCCGGATGCTCTGCCCGATGGACCCGGCTCAGCTTTGTTGGTCAACCACGTCTTGTAAGCGTCGTAGCCATCGATGCCCAGATAGCCATTCGACCCATAGAAGATGTTGCCGATGGTGTTCGTCTTCGCGTCCTGCGGACCAAGCGCCTGCTGGCCTGCGGCACCCGCTCTCCTCGGGCGCGCTGCCGGTGCGAGTCCTGCTGCCGGGACGGCCGAGCTTCCGTAAGCCCCCGTGCCAATCTCGGCTTCGTGATTGGTGATCCAGTGGCGAACTTCCACCTCCATCATCTTGCGCTTGCCGTTTGGCCCTTCGAAGTAGTAGGTAGCATTGAGGACGTTGGGTGTTTCCTGATCGTCATCAAACATGAAGTGCCCACCGGTGGCAGAGACCAAAACGGGAAACTTCACGCCAAGTCCCCAGCGCGCGATGTCGATCTCGTGGATCGCCTGATTGCCGATCTCGCCATTGCCGGTGTCCCAAATCCAGTGCCAGTTGTAGTGGAAACGATTTTTCGTGAATGGCTTCATCGGAGCAGGACCTGTCCACAGGTCGTAGTTCACTCCGGGCGGAACTGGTTCGGGAGAGGCGTGTCCGATGGTGTTGCGCCACTTATAGCAGAGAGCGCGAGCGAGATAGACGTCGCCGATGGTGCCGTCCTGGGTGTGCTTGATGGCTTCCATCATTCCCGGATTGGAACGTGATTGACTGCCGTGCTGGCAAATGCGGTTGTACTTTTTGACCGCTTTCACGAGTTGCTTGCCTTCGAAGGTGTTGTGCGAGCACGGCTTCTCGACATATACGTCTTTGCCCGCCTGACATGCCCAGATCCCAATCAGCGAATGCCAGTGATTGGGCGTGGCAATCGAGATGGTGTCGATATCTTTGTCCTCGAGCAGCTTGCGGATGTCGGTATACGTCTTCGGCTTCGACAGACCCATCTTCTGTACTTCGTCGAGGCGGTGCGCAAGGACGGAATCGTCGATATCGCAAAAGGCAGCGATCTCGACATTTGGCACTTTGGAAAAGCCGCGCAGATGATCGTTACCGCGCCCGCGGAGTCCGCAGATTGCGTGCCGCACTCGATCGTTCGCTCCCAGAACTCGGCCGCCCAACGCCAACGTCGCAGCGCCTACGGTAGCTGCCTTGCCGGCGGTCTTCAAAAAATCACGACGATCCATATCCATAGTTTGTTCCTGTATTCAGTAATATGACTTGCGCAAGCGCGGATAGTATATCCGCGCAACACAAAACAAGAATACGTTGTGCCGTGCGAAACGGGCACGAGCAGTTGCGCATACAATGAGTCGCCGCGAACTATTGACTTCTGCATGAATTTGTCATAGCAGAGAAGAAGGAAGTGAAGTGAGTCGTTTTGAGCGGCAGATGAGTTGGTCGCGACTATTGCTTCGCGCTGAACAAACCAAGTCTGATTCGGAGACCCCATGACCCTGACTCGACGCTCGATTCTGAAATCCGCCGCGCTCACCGCAGCTTGCAGCGCGATTCGGCCGATGATCTCTTTCGCCCAAACTCCAGCAGGAAACCCACAAGGAAACGATGATAAGCAGTTTCACGGCCTGCGAGTGGGCGCATGCTCATATTCAGTACGGGCATTTCCGCTGGCCGAAGCATTGCAGGACATCAAGCGATTGGGGGTGCATTACCTCTCGTTGAAAGAAGTTCATCTTCCCCTCTCTTCCACGCCCGATCAGCGCAAGCAGGTGAAGCAGCAGGCCGAAGACATGGGCCTCACAATCACGAGCTGCGGCGTGATTTACCTCAAGGACGATGAAGCTTCCATGCATCAGGCCTTCGACTATGTGCGCGATCTGGGAGCTTCCATCGCTGTAATCGGCGTTACTCATGAGCAATTGCCGACCTTGGATAAGGTGATCCGCGACTACGACCTCAAGGCTGCGATTCACAATCATGGACCGAATGACAAAAGGTTTCCGTCTCCGCTGCAGGTCTACGACGCCATTAAAGGCCTTGATAAGCGCGTCGGCGTCTGCATGGACATCGGCCACACCTTCCGCATGCATGAAGACGTGGTCGATGACATAAAGAAGACCTTCGATCGCCTCTACAGCATGCACTTCAAAGACCTCGAATCCGATCACGTTGATGCCAAAGGCGTGCCTGTAGGCACGGGTGTAATGCCGATCATCGGAATCCTGCGCGAGTTGGTGCGCTCCAACTACAAAGGCGAAGTGCAGCTTGAGTACGAGATCGAAGCTAAGGATCCAGTACCCGGAATGGCGGAGTCATTCGGCTACATGCGGGGCGTGTTGCAGACGATAAGTTGATCAACAGAACCGCCGGCGGTAGCCGGTGGGCCGAAGATCGCCGAATGGCGAGCTCCGGGCTTACGAGATGGTACGCACAATGGCGACAAGCGCAGCCGCAACGACGCGGCTGCCCCACCGCCTACCGGCGGCGGTTCCGTAAGGCACTCACACGATGAGCATCACTCGGCGCACATTGATCGCGACTTCGGCTGCGGGAATCGCAGTCTTGCGCGCGCCGCTTGCTTCACAAGATCGACAGTCCTCCACTCCGGTTCGCAAAGGACGCATTCATCAATCAGTAAGCCGGTGGTGCTATTCGAAGATCCCTCTCGATCAACTGTGCGAATCCGCTGCGAAGATCGGGCTGCGCGGCGTCGATCTGCTCCAGCCAGAGGAGTACGAAGTCCCTCGTCGCTACGGACTGATCTGCACGATGGGCTATGCAGGTGGTGGTGAAATCGCGAACGCGCTGAACCGTACCGAGAACCACGCGGCAATCGAGCAGGGATTTCGCACGAATATTCCCAAAGCCGCCAAGGCAGGCGTTCCCAATGTGATTACCTTTTCGGGAAATCGACACGGCATGTCGGATGAAGAAGGTGCGAAGAACACGATTGTTGGGCTCAACCGCGTGAAGCACATCGCCGAAGATCACGGCGTGACTATCTGCATGGAACTGCTCAACAGCAAGGTCAATCATCCTGACTACATGTGCGACCACACGGCATGGGGCACGCGCGTGGTGCAGGAAGTGAACTCTGCCAATGTGAAACTGCTTTACGACATCTACCACATGCAGATCATGGAAGGTGATCTGATCCGCACCATCCGCCAGAACATTCAATGGCTCGGGCATTTCCATACCGGCGGCGTGCCCGGGCGTCACGAGCTAGACCACACACAAGAAGTGCAGTGGGACGCAGTCATGCGCGCGATCGCCGAAGCCGGTTTTCGCGGATACGTCGCTCACGAGTTCGTGCCCACGGGCGATCCGCTCGCATCGTTGGAAGCGGCAACCACCCTTTGCGACGTATAAGTCACATGCAGTTCTTACGATGGCGCGCCGATCACTTTTAAACGCGAGTTTCCGCGGAAGCTTGGCACGCACTCAAGACTTGAAATGGATCCGGTGAAACTCGAGAGCACCAGTTCGGGAGTCAGCCGCCGCGAGTTCTTGCGCCGCTCCTCTGCCGTTGCTGCCGCCCCGCTGCTTACATCGCAAACAGAGGGGCAGACTCGGCCCAACGTGGTTCTCATCATCTCCGACCAGTTTCGCTGGGATTGCGTGGGTGCGAACGATCGCAATCCGCTGAACCTCACACCGAATCTCGATGCGATGGCTGCGGAGGGGACGAACTGCGCGAATGCGATCACGAACCAGCCGGTGTGTGGGCCGTCCCGCGCATGTCTTTTCACCGGCATGTACGCGACGCGAAATGGTGTATGGCACAACGGCCTGCCGCTTCCACCGGAGTCGGAAACGTTTGCGAAAGCATTCCGCGCTGCGAGCTATACAGCGAACTATGTTGGCAAATGGCATCTCGCGCCGGAAGATCACCAGGATCAAGCCACCCTCGGCCCAGTCCCAAAACAGTACCGCGGAGGCTTTGACGATTTCTGGGAAGGCTGCAATGTGCTCGAACTTACATCGCATCCGTATGAAGGCACGATCTGGGATTCGGCAGGAACTCCAATCACGTTCAAAGACACCTACCGCGTGGATTTCATTACCGATCGTGTGGTGCGCTTCTTGCGACAAAAGCCGCGAGAGCCGTTTCTCCTCGTAATTTCTTACCTGGAGCCGCACTTCCAGAATGACTGCAACTGCTTCGTCGCGCCCACGGGCTACGCGGATCGCTACGGAAACACATTCATTCCCCGCGACCTTTCTTTCTTTCCTGGTGACTGGCAAGAGCAGCTCCCTGATTACTACGGCTGCATCGCGCGCGTAGACGAGAACGTCGGTCGATTGCGCCAGGAACTTACTTCGCTGGGAATCGCGAAACACACGCTCCTTGCCTTTCTGAGTGACCACGGCTGCCATTTCCGTACACGCAATGCCGAATACAAACGGAGCGGTCATGAAAGTTCTGTTCATGTTCCTCTTCTCGTGACCGGCCCAGGACTCGATAAAGGGAGAACTGTAAAAGAACTAGTAAGCCACATCGACGTCGCACCGACGTTGCTCGAAGCCGCAGGCATTCCTGCGCCGAGTTCCATTCAGGGCAAGAGCTTTCTGCGGCTCGCCGATGAACGCGCTCCAAATTGGCGGGACGAAGTTTTCATTCAGATCAGCGAATCTATGACCGGACGCGCGCTGCGAACTCCGCAATGGACTTACGTGGTAACCGAGCCCGACGGAAAATCACACGAGTCAGCGTCTACTTACCTCGAATACCAACTCTATGATCTGTTTGCCGATCCGCATCAACTCGTGAATCTGGCCGGCCGTCGCGAGACTCGCGACATCTCTGCGCATCTACGCGAGCGGCTGCTGAGTCGAATGAAAGAAGCAGGAGAAGCGCAGGCCCAGATCGTACCTGCACCGCTATATCCATGAATGTTCTCCAGACAGTCGCAAGCATGAAGAAGCGTCCCATTTCGGTAACGATCGTAAGCTGGGTCTACATAGTCGCAGGAATTACGGGCATCGCCGCGCACGCTACCGAGTTCGATCTGAGACATCCCTTCTCGAACGACGTCGTGCTTGCGCTAATTGTCCGGTTGCTGGCGGTTGTTGCTGGAATGTTTATGTTGCGCGGCCACAACTGGGCACGTTGGCTCGCGATTGTCTGGATTGCGTTCCACGTGGTCTTGAGCGCTTTTCACTCATTCCCATCGGCTGCATTTCATGCGTTGCTGCTCGCCGTGTTCGCGTATTTTCTCTTTCGAAGGCACGCAAATACCTATTTCAGTGCGGAGAGAGCCGAACTCAATCCTGTGTGAGAAAGTTCAGGAGAGCGCCTGCAATATGTCGATTCCGATGCTGGAGAAATCCGAACCACAGTTCTAAACACCACGGCTAGTGTTGGCGTCCCCAATTCCTACCAGCCCCTGTTTTCCACATAGAATCCGTAAAGAAAACAGCTCAACCTAAAAAAATCCTATTGACATCCAACCACTTCGGCGTAGGATGTGGTCAAAAGTGGTTGAAAGTGGTCGAACAAGCTGTAGTCGTGGTCAAAGTGGTCGAGAGTGGCAGCGGATGCGAATGAGCCTTCAAAATCCGGCGAACCACAGAAAAACAACCTCTAAGACCCGATTTTTCGCTGCTTCAGCCTTCTTGGCGTTGTTGGCCGTAGCTAGCCAGAGCCAGACGGTTAACCAATGTTTCGCGGCAATCACCCAACGCGCGTGGACGAAAAGGGACGACTCAAAGTCCCTGCCGAATTCAAGCGCACCATCGACGAGAGCTATGGTGGCGGGCAATTTTACATCACCAGCCGCGATGGGAAGGTTGCCGAGATATATCCCTTTGAGGAGTGGCAGCGGATCGAAGAGAAGCTGGCAAAGGTTTCGAACTTCAATCCGGCCAAAAAGAAGTTTCTCGACCGAGTCAACTATTACGGGCAGATGGTCGAGATCGATAACCAGGGGAGATTGCTGATTCCGCAGTTGCTGCGCGATTCGGCGGATGTGAAAGGGGAAGTGCTGGTCTTCGGGAACCTGACGTACCTGGAAGTTCGGAACGCTGAGCAGTTCCGCAAGCACCTCGAAGCCAACCCGATCACTCCAGAGGATGAAAAGACACTCGCTGATCTGGGTATCTAGCGGTGGAAGACAACAAGGCCTCCCAGGAGGCCGGACATGGCGAGGATGGTGGAAGGCGTCATGTTCCAGTTCTTTTAAAAGAAGCGATCCATTTTCTGAACGTGCGGCGCGGCGGCACCTATATCGACGCGACCCTCGGGCTTGGCGGCCACTCCTACGAAATCGCAAGGCTCCTCGGCCCACAGGGACGTTTGATTGGCTTCGATAAGGATCCGGCTGCGCTGGAGCTGGCGCGCAAGCGTCTCGACGATCTCGCAGTTGAACTCGGCAGTAAGGCGCCGAAGATCGAGTTGATCCACGATTCGTATTCCCAAATTGGGCAACGAGTCGAGGGGGCGAGCGCAGACGGTCTGCTGGCCGATTTGGGAATCAGCTCCATGCAGCTCTCCGACGCAGCACGCGGATTCAGTTTTCAGGCGGAAGGGTCGCTCGACATGCGCATGGACCCGCGCAGCGAGCGCACCGCCGATCAAGTGGTAAACCGCATCGACGAGAGAACTCTCGCCGATGTGATTTACGAATTCGGTGAGGAAAGGAGGTCGCGGAGAATCGCCAGAGCCATTGTCCGGGCACGGCCGATACGATCGACAGCTCATTTAGCTAGCGTCGTAGCGGCCGCGCTCCCGGCAATGAAACATCAGCGAATTCATCCAGCGACAACAACTTTCCAGGCAATCCGAATCTTCGTAAACCGTGAACTTGAGGACCTGAAGGAGCTACTCGAGGCAGCTCCTCAGGTCCTCCTCCCTTCGGTTGGGAGATTGGTAGTGATCAGCTTCCACTCGCTGGAAGATCGCATGGTGAAAGAAGCAGTGCGCGAGGGAGCAAAGAACGGTGTCTACCGGCTGCTGACGAAAAAGCCGGTGGCGGCTTCGGAAGAAGAAGTGGATCGCAATCCGCGAGCAAGAAGCGCGAAGCTGAGAGCAGCGGAAAGAGTTTAGAGGTTCACGAGGTTGACCGGTTCAGCATCGTCCTGCCGGATGAAACTTAAGGGCGAAAGAAAAATCTTCAGCACACCTACCTCATCGAGCGGTGCTGAACCGGCTTAACAAGTTTGGAAGTGGAGAGTCAGGGTTGCAGTAAGAGTCAATACCGTCCCGGCGAGCCGGGATGGGCAAGCGAGTAACCAGGAGGAAGCAAAATGTATACGGGCAGACTAATCGACGAACTGATCGAGAGCGTGCAGCGCGCCGAAATCGACGCGCACATCTATCGTGAGGAACAACTGGTGGAGGACTTTATCGCCGCCCAGATGCTCGAAGCTTCCTTCCATCACCAGTACGCTGGAGTAGCGTAAATGGCAACCCAGGCAATCCCCGGCTATCGCGGATACCGTATGTGGCAGCCGGTCGGCTCACAACGTAAATGGGGCGGAGTCACGCCTGAGATCTACTTCAACAAGGCGATCGACAACTCGCGCCTGGTGAAGGTCGCAGATCCGCAGCGCGCGCGAGAGATTCGCATGTTCTCCATCGCCGCCGCCGTGCTCTTCAGCTTCATCATGATCTACGCCTGGCAGCACCTGAGCTCGATCGAATACGGCTACAAGATCGAAGCGCAGAAGATCGAGCGCGACGCGCTGCTCGAACAGAACCGCTCGCTGCGATTGGAAGAAGCATCGCTGCGCGATCCTGATCGCATCGAGCAGCTAGCCGCGCGGATGGGGCTCGTGTCCCCGCAGGCAGGACAAGTAATGCACCTTGAAGTCTCCGTCGATCCTTCAGCGCCGGTGATGGCGAAGGCGAACGGGATTCAAGTGGTGGATAACTGGCAATAGTTCTTGGTTGTCGTGGCTTTTGTTTTGTCATTCCGAACGAAGTGAGGAATCCCTACTCCCACGTGATGTTCAGGTCGAGTAGGGTTTCGTTTCTTAGCCTGATTAATAGCAGAGGCTTTCGCTCGGATGACAAACCAACGAGTTGGCCGGTAATAACCGACCCGGGTGGTGGCCTCGGAAAACCAACCAGGCCGCCACATACCGTTTAGATGTTGACTTGTCATTCCGAGCCGCACGATTTTGGCGGTGAGGCCCTATGGTCTGCGACTCACGTCGAGTGAGCGTCGCAAGAGTTGAAATTGTGAATGTCGATAGGGATTTTTCATCCGCCGCGGCGGATTCGGAATGACAAAGTGAACGACAAGTGAAAGCCTCTGCAGCCTTCATGCCCACAGTCACCGCGAAAACCGAGGGCCGTCTCCGCCTGTCGCTCTTTGCGGCATTTTTTTGTCTTTGGATTCTCGCCATTTTCCTTCGCCTCCTCTGGCTACAGATCGGCGAGTACGGATTCCTGACGCAGAAAGCCGCACGCCAGCAGCAGCGCAGCATTGAGGTCGCGCCTCCGCGCGGCATCATTTACGACCGCAAAGGACGCGAGCTGGCGATGAGCATCCAGGTGGACTCGGTATTTGCGGTTCCTTCGGAAATTCCCGATCAGGGAACGACAGCGCGGCTCCTGGCACGCATTCTTAAGGCTGATCCCAAAGAGATTTTTGCCAAGCTGGAGTCCTCGCGTTCGTTTGCCTGGATTGCTCGCAAGCAGGACAACGATACTTCGGCTCGAATTCGCGCCCTGAATCTGAAGGGCATTTACTTCCAGAAAGAGCCCAAACGCTTCTATCCAAAGAACGATCTCGCCGCACAGGTAATCGGCTATGTCGGAATGGATGATGAAGGCCTCGCCGGCATCGAGCGATCGTTCGATCAGCGGCTGCGCGGCCGTCCAGGAAAGATGCTCATCACCATGGACGCACTCCATCGCTGGGTCGGACGCGTTGAGAAGAATCCGGTGGCCGGCCAGAACCTCGTGCTGACTATTGATGAGGATATCCAGCACATCGCAGAAAAAGAGCTGGAAGCGGCGATGGTGCAGACGCACGCTGAAGCGGGTACTGTGGTCATCCAGAATCCCAAAACGGGAGAGATTCTGGCACTTGCGAATTATCCGACCTTCAATCCAAACAACTCGCGTGGGATCAATCCGAAGTCGCTGAGGAATCGCGCGGTCAGCGACGCCTATGAGCCGGGCTCGACGTTCAAGATGGTTACAATCGCGGCGGCGCTGGAAGAAAAGGTCACAAATCCCAACGAAGTCTTCGACTGTCAGATGGGCAAGATCTTCCTCGGCGGTCGCACGATTCACGACCATAAGGCGTACGGTATGCTGACGGTCCGCCAGGTTCTGCAAAACTCCAGCGACGTGGGTGCCATCAAGATCGCGCTTCGTCTCGGAGATGATCGCATGTACAAGTACATCCGCGACTTCGGCTTCGGTTCCCGAACTGGGATTGAGCTTCCGGGCGAGACTCGCGGCATGACCAAGCCGGTGAATCGTTGGTCGAAGATGAGCATCGGCGCAATATCCATGGGTCAGGAGATCGGGGTGTCTCCGCTTCAGCTTGTGTCTATGACCTCCGCAATGGCGAACGATGGTATCTGGACTCCGCCACGCATCGTGGCGGGGACGACGGCAGGATCGGAGGATGTAACCGGCAGTCCGGCGCGATCGCTGATCTTCCATCCTGGGCAGCAACACCGCGTGCTCTCCTCGATAACCGCTGCCACCATGCGCGAAATGCTGCAGGAAGTAGTTTTGAAGGGCACCGGTAAAAAAGCCATTCTCGACGGGTACAGTTCGGCGGGAAAAACCGGCACCGCGCAAAAAATCAATCCAGTGACGCATCGATACGGGTCAAAAGACATTGCGTCCTTTTCCGGTTTTGCTCCGCTAAATAATGCAGCCGCCACGATCACGGTAATTCTGGACTCCCCTGTCGGACCTCATGAGGGCGGATTGGTGGCTGCCCCCGCCTGGGCGCGAATCGCTCAGCAGGTGCTCGAATATCTCGACGTACCACATGATGTAGACATAAGAAGTTCGCAACGGATGCTGCTTCGCGCCTCCAAGGACGCAGGGGAATCAATGGAAGGTTCCCCCGACCATATCGGAGAAGAAGTCGCGGAAAACGACAACCCAGAAACAGAGCCGGCAGGGAGCACAGTGGCGAAAGCCTCGAAGGGAGTAGTGCCTGCTGCGTATCATCAGTCCACAAGCCAAACTCCGAATCTTGACGTAGCAGATGCGAGCAATGCGTCGGCAACAACTCCATCGCCAAAACAAGATCCTCTTCCGAAGACCGGAACCGTCGTCCTCGATTCCGATTCTGCTATGACCGTCCCCTCATTTATAGGCAAGCCTGTCCGCACTGTAATTGAAGAGAGTGAGCGAGCAGGACTGGAAGTGGACGTCTTCGGATCCGGCGTCGCTAAGCAACAGAATCCTCCGCCAGGCGCCCACATTCCGGCCGGCAGCCACGTTACGGTGCAGTTCGCTCGTTGAGCCTTGCCTCTGTAGTGAACAGCCCCGAATTGGGACGGCTATAATTTCCAAATGAAGTTCCGTGACATCTTGCGCAATGTCGAGACGCACGCTACAAATGGCGCCGCCGAAATTACCGGCATTGCTTATGACTCGCGGAAGGTGAAGCCGGGATTTCTGTTTCTCGCCATGCGCGGCGACAGCAGCGACGGGAATCGCTTCGTTGATGGTGCGGTGCGTGCGGGAGCAACAGGGGTTGTCACAGACTCCGAGACTACAGCGGCGCCAGCGAACATTGCGTTCGCTCGAGTCGCTCACGGCAGACGGGCCCTGGCGAAGATCAGCGCAAACTTTTTTGGGCGTCCCGCAGATCGTCTCAAGCTGACCGGCGTGACTGGCACCAATGGCAAGACGACGACAACGTTTCTTATCGAGCACATTCTGCGTGTCGCCGGTCGGTCGGTCGCCATGATCGGAACCATCGAGTATCACGTTGCCGGACGCGTACTAGCCGCTCCGCATACCACACCGGAATCGTTGGAGCTGAACGCGACTTTTGCTGAAGCTGTGCAGGCGGGGGCGACGGAAGCGGTCATGGAGGTTTCCTCGCACGCGCTGGAGCAGGGACGCGTGTACGAGCTGCACTATGATGTCGCGGTATTTACCAATCTCACGCGTGATCACCTCGACTATCACCAGAGCATGGAAGCGTACTTTGCTGCCAAAGCCAAGTTGTTCCAGGGCGATGGCGCTGCTCCTCCTGCCATTGCAGTCATAAATGAAGATGACGAGTACGGAATTAAGCTGCGCGAAATCGTGCAGGAAAGCGGCTCCGAAGTGATTGGCTATGGATTACACGGTGCGCGAGCAACAGCCGAGAACATTGAGTATTCCCCGACTGGAACCCGATTCCATATGCGTCTCGGCGACGAGACGATCGGCTGCGAGTCTCGTCTGATCGGCGAGATCAACGTGTACAACGTGCTCGCCGCTTCGGCTGCTGCCTACGCGCGGGGATGTGCTCTCGATCAGATTCGCGATGCGATCGCGAGCTTCACGCGAGTGCCCGGCAGGTTCGAGCGCATCGATTGTGGGCAGCCGTTCATTGTCGTGGTCGACTACGCGCACACCGACGACGCTCTTCGCAATCTCACGCGCATCGCTCGCCAGCTTTTAGCGCAGCAGAAATCAGGCGGAAGAATCGTCACGCTGTTCGGCTGCGGTGGCGATCGCGATCGCAGCAAGCGTCCGCTGATGGCGCGCGCTGCAGGTGAGGGGAGCGATTTCGTGGTGCTTACATCTGACAATCCGCGCAGCGAAGATCCGCAGGCGATCATCGCCGACACGCTTCCCGGATTGGCACAGACCGGCAGTCGGCATGTGGTCGAACCGGATCGGCGCAAGGCAATCGCGATTGCCATCAGCGAAGCGCGGCCGGGTGACATCGTGCTGATTGCCGGCAAAGGCCACGAAAAGTACCAGATCACGCGTGAGGGAACATTTCCCTTTGATGATGTGCAGGTCGCGCGCGAAGCGCTTGCGCAGGCCGGATATCAAGCTGTTCGCGAAGGAGCGCCGGTCGCATGAAGCTTCCGTTGTGGCGAGTTGCCGAATTCGTGCAGGCCTCGGGCGAGTTCGATGGTGAGCAGATCGCCGGGGGCTACTCGATCGACTCGCGCACAGTTCAGTCCGGAGATCTATTTCTCGCTGTGCGGGGGGAACGACTCAACGGACATGACTACGTCGAGAAGGCGCTGCAGGCGGGAGCTTCGGGAGCGGTAATAGCGATCGATCAGGCCGAGAGATTTGCAGCGTTGGGCAAGGTCCTCATCGTGAAGGACACGCTGGTCGCCTTGCAGCGTTTAGGAGCGGCGGTGCGAAGGCTTTGGGGCAAGCGCCTGGTTGGAGTCACAGGCTCGGCGGGCAAGACCACGACGAAAGATGTGATTGCTCACGTGCTCTCGACACGCTTTCGCGTGCTCAAATCGCAAGGCAATCTGAACAACCACTTTGGATTACCACTGCAGCTTCTGAAGCTCGAAGCTGAGCACGACATCGCCGTGATCGAAATGGGAATGTCGCACGCAGGAGAAATTACTGCGCTCTGCGACATCGCGAAGCCGGATTGGGGCGTGGTCACCTCCGTCGCTCCCGTGCATCTCGAATTTTTTCCGGAAGGTATCGCCGGTATTGCGCGTGCAAAGTACGAGCTGATTGCCTCGCTGCCCCCTTCCGGCGCGGCGTTCTTGAATGCCGATGATCCTTACGTCTCCCAATTTGGGCGTGACTTCCACGGAAAGGTAGTAATGTTCGGCATTTCGCACGCGGCGGACGTGTCGGCGAAATCGGTGGAAGATCTAGGTCCGCACGGCTCGCGCTTCCAGTTACACGCCAGCGGAGTGATTACTCCGGCGGAGCTGCCCTTACTCGGGAGTCACAACATCTCCAACGCCCTTGCCGGAGTCGCCGTGGCTCTTGAGGCTGGAGTCACTCCATCTGAAGCCGCCGCGTCTTTAGCTTCCTTGAAGGCTCCTGATAAACGTGGTCAGGTGCTTCAGCTCAACGGCGCCACGATCATTAACGATTGCTACAACTCGAATCCCAAAGCACTCGAGGCAATGGTGGATGTGGTGGCCTCTTCTCCGGCAAAGCGCCGCATAGTGGTCGCGGGTGAAATGCTGGAACTTGGTCACGCCGCTCCTGAGCTTCACCGCCAGAGTGGGAATCACATTGCTCAACGCAAGATCGATATTCTCCTCGGAGTTCGCGGCGCGGCGAGCTTTATAGTGGAAGGAGCGGCGGCCGGAGGTGTCTTCGCGAAATTCGTTCCCGAGCCTGAACTGGCGGGGGATTGGTTAGCGGAGAATCTCAAATCTGGTGATGTGGTTCTGCTTAAGGCATCACGTGGCGTGAAATTGGAGCGCGCGCTGGAGCGGTTGAATGAACGGCTCGGCACGTCAGTGCAGGTGAAGTAGTCTCTGCAATTGTGGGAAAGCTGAGTGTCGGAGGCACAGTATGTGAGAGCCCAGGATGAAATCCTGGGTATGCTTTGCCAAAAACGCGAGTCCCGGAGGGACGGCATCTCTTCAAGGTGTCGTGCCTCCGGCACTCGATCACAATTGAATGTTTCCCAGGACTTCGTCCTGGGCTGTCACATTTCGGCCCTCCGGGCCTACGACGGAGCGACGTTCCGTCCGCCCGGCGACCATGCTCGTCCTGAACCGGATTCAGCATGATACTTTCGGAGGAAGATTGCTTTACTGGCTCCTTTATCAGAAGCTGCATACGTTTTTTCCTCCGTTTCGCATCTTCAGTTACATCACTTTTCGCACGGCATTCGCGAGCCTGACCGCCTTATTCATGGGCATGGTCGTTGGTCCGGCGATCATTCGCCAGCTTCGCGAGTTCCAGATTGGGCAATACATACGCGAAGAAGGTCCGGCGGCGCATCAAAAAAAAGCCGGCACGCCGACCATGGGAGGCGTGCTGATTGTCGTCGCCATTCTGGTACCAACCGTGCTGTGGGCTGATCTGTCGAATCCGTATGTCTGGTTAGCTGTGCTCTCAACCATCGCATTCGCCGCGATTGGATTTGCCGACGATTATTTAAAGGTCGTTCATCATCGCAATCTTGGGCTCACCGGCCGCGCAAAGCTGGGCTTTCAGATTGTTACCAGCATCGGAATCGCCGTAGTGCTGGTTTGGATGCAAGCGGCAGGGAAGTACTCGACGCACCTGATGGTCCCGTTTATCAAACGCTTTCAGCCCGATCTCGCCATTGGCGCGCTGGAGAAGGTTCCACATCTGTGGCTGGTCGCGTTTATTCCGTTCATTGCTTTCGTCGCACTCGTGATCGTGGGATCGAGCAATGCGGTCAACTTGACCGACGGCCTCGATGGGTTGGCGATCGGCTGCACGATCGTTGCCGCTGCCGCGCTGACCGTCCTTACTTATGTGAGTGGACATGCGCGATTTGCGGAATATCTTGGCTTGCAGAAGATGCCGCAGGTCGCCGAGGTTACGATCTTCTGCGGAGCGATGGTGGGATCGAGTATTGGATTCTTGTGGTACAACGCGCATCCGGCCGAGATCTTCATGGGCGATGTTGGGTCGCTCGGCCTCGGTGGGGCGATCGGCACTGTTGCCGTGATCATCAAGCAGGAGTTGTTGCTTCCTTTCATCGGCGGAGTCTTTGTGCTCGAGGCGCTCTCTGTGATGCTGCAGGTTGGCTCGTACAAGCTGCGCAAGAAACGTATCTTCAAAATGGCGCCGCTTCATCATCACTTCGAGTTGATCGGATGGAGCGAGTCGAAAGTAATCGTCCGCTTCTGGATCGCCGCGCTGGTGTTTGCACTTTTTGCTCTGACCACGCTCAAACTGCGCTGATCTCCACAGCAACTCGTGGCACAATGGCGGGTGACGATGGAAGTAAAAGGTAAACGTGTGCTGGTGGTCGGACTGGGGAAGTCCGGTGTTGCCTCCGCACAGTTTCTCGCCGCTCGCGGAGCGCGCGTCACCGTCTCCGATACGCGCACCCAGAACGAACTGAAGACGCAGATTCCCGCGTTGCTCGATCGCGGCATATCGGTCGAAACCGGCGGCCATGGTGAGCGCACGTTCCGTGATCAGGATTTGATTGTCGTTAGTCCCGGCGTTCCCTCGGATCTTCCGCAGCTTGTTCGCGCGCGTGGGCAGGGGATTCCGGTGATCGGGGAGATCGAACTGGCTGCCCGTTTTCTCAGAGGCAAGATCGTTGCGATTACCGGCTCTAATGGTAAGACGACAACGACCACTCTCTGCGGCGAAGTCATTGCGAGCGCAAGCCAGCGAACTTTGGTGGGCGGCAATATCGGGACGCCTGTGATCCTGCTCGTCGATGATTCGACTGAGGATACGGTAAATGTAATTGAGGTTTCGAGTTTCCAGCTTGAAACGATCGAGACATTCCATCCTCACATTGCCGTCGTGCTGAACATCACCCCTGACCATCTTGACCGTCACGGCAGCATGGAGGCGTACACGGCGGCGAAGGCGCGAATCGTCGAAAATCAAAACGCTTCGGACTATTCGCTGTTGAATCTCGATGACGAAGGTAGCGCCGGACTGCGCTCGCGAAGCAAAGCGCAGCTTTGCTGGTTCACTCGCAAGCAGCAACTGAGCGGGGATCAGACCGGTACCTTCACACGTGACGGCCAAATTTACTGGCGCGACGGCATGCACGAGCAAGCCATTATGGCCGCTTCCGAGATTCCACTCAAAGGCGCACACAACATAGAAAACGTTCTGGCGGCAGTTGCTGTCGGGAGACTCTGCGGCTGCGATGCTGTCACCATCGCCAATGTCGTGCGCAAGTTCAAAGCGGTTGAGCATCGGCTGCAATACATCGCGACCATCGCAGGCGTCGAGTACTACAACGATTCGAAGGCCACAAACGTCGACGCGACGATCAAGGCGATCGAGTCCTTTCCGGGTAACATTCACCTGATCTTGGGCGGAAAAGATAAAGACAGCGATTACACACTGATGAATCATCTTCTTCGCGAGCGGGTGAAGCGCGTGTACACGATTGGCTCGGCGGCAGAAAAGATTCGCGCGCACGTGCAGTTAGCGGCCGAGGTGTTGGCGTGCAAGACGCTCGATGCCGCAGTCGATCGCGCCCATAATCTTGCTAAGTCCGGTGATGTGGTTCTGCTCGCACCTGCCTGCTCCAGCTTTGATCAATTCGAGAACTACGAGCATCGCGGACGCACCTTCCGTGCGCTCGTCGAGCGATTTGCAGATGCAGCCACAGCAGGATCGGAGCGTCACTGATGGCAAAGCGCGTCAGCGTTGATCGCTGGCTGTTCGGCGCAACTATTCTTCTCGTTCTGCTTGGATTAGTCATGGTTTTCAGCGCCTCGGCGGTGATGGCCAAAGACCGCTTCGGCTCTCCGTACACATTTGTTTTGCGCCAGATCGGATGGGCATGCGCGGGAGTGCTGGCAATGGTCGCTCTGATGAGAGTGGATTATCGGCGGTACAAGCATCCTGCCGTGGTCTTCACCCTGCTTGGCGTGACCATGGTGCTGCTGGTAGCCGTGCTCTTTCTCGACCGCTCGCATAACACCCATCGCTGGATTCGCTTCGGACCATTTTCCTTCCAGCCATCGGAACTCGCGAAACCCGCGCTGATTCTGTTTCTCGCATATTTCCTTGAGACGAGAACCAAGAGCATCGCAGACTGGAAGCCCACGCTTCTACCTGCTGTCCTGCCGAGCCTCATCTTCTCCTTGCTGATTGTGAAGCAACCCGATTTGGGAACGGCGCTTGTGTGCATGGCGATGACGGCTTCGGTCCTCTTTGTCGCAGGCATGGAGATTAAGTACCTCGGCTACGGCATCCTCGCCAGCCTGCCGTTCCTTTATTACCTGCTCTTTCATGTGGGATTTCGTCGGCAGCGGATGCTTGCATTCGTAAATCCCTGGGCTGACCCGCAGGGCGCCGGCTTTCACATGATTCAGTCACTGATCGCGGTCGGCACCGGCGGCATTACCGGATTGGGACTGATGGAAGGCAAGCAGAAGCTCTTCTATCTGCCTGAGCCACATACTGATTTCATCTTCGCCGTGATCGCTGAAGAACTGGGTTTAATCGGGACAGTCGCAGTTGTGGCATTATTCGCCGTGTTCTGCTATCGCGGCATGCGCGCCGCGATCCGTACATCAGACCTCTATGCGCGCTTCCTTGCTGTCGGTATCACCGGCACTGTGGCCATTCAGGCGTTCTTCAACATTAGCGTCGTCCTCGGTCTTCTGCCGACGAAAGGCATTCCGCTGCCATTCATTTCTTACGGCGGGAGTTCGCTGTTCATCACTCTGGCCTGTGTGGGTGTGTTGCTGAATATCAGCCAGCAGACAGACTAATCATGAAAGCGGCCATCGTAGGCGGGGGTACCGGCGGGCATGTGATTCCTGCCCTGGCGATTGCGCGCGAACTGTGTGAACGCTATTCAGCTGAGATTTTCTTCGTCGGTACCAGTCGAGGGATCGAGACCAGGCTTGTTCCTCAAGCAGGCTTTCCTCTGCATCTGGTGCAAGTTGGACAGCTCAAGAATGTGAGCCTTACCCGGCGGGTGCGTACTCTCATCGACATTCCTCGTGCCGTATTCGCCTGCCGCAAACTGTTCGCCGATTTTCGACCTCAGGTCGTGATCGGAGTGGGCGGATACGCGTCAGGTCCCGGGATGCTCGCAGCCATCCTGATGCGAATTCCCACTTTGGCATTCGAACCTAATCTGGTTCCCGGATTCGCCAACCGTATGGTCGCGCGGTTTGTAAGCGCGGCCGCCGTGCACTTTGAGGAGACGAAACGTTTTTTTCGCAATGCCGTGGTGACCGGAGTTCCGGTGCGGCAGGAGTTCTTTCGAATTCCCGAACGGCCATTCTCTCCTCCTGGTGCTCTACTTGTCTTTGGCGGCAGCCAGGGAGCGCGCGTCCTCAATCAAACGATGACCGATGCGATTCCGAAATGGAAGGAGCTCGGAATTCAGATTCATCACCAGACTGGCGAACGCGATTTCGAGAAGGTCGATTCGGCATACATGCTGGCGGGTTTTCCGGCTCAGGTGAGCCGCTTCATCGACGATATGCCTTCCGCGTTTTCCGAAGCCGACCTCGTGTTGTGTCGATCAGGAGCAAGTACGGTAGGAGAGATCACGGCAGCAGGAAAGCCGGCAGTCTTCGTTCCATTTCCATTTGCTGCCGATGATCATCAACGCAAGAACGCGGAAGCTC